>DAONCJ010000398.1:0-4246 GCA_035401985.1 Burkholderiaceae bacterium
AAGATTGCGGGCCATCTGCGCATCGGCCGCCTTCGAGATGCAATAGGCGCCGATGACGGGCGAGCCGCGCAGCCCGCCGATCGACGAGATGATGATGATCGAGCCGTCCTTGCGCTCGACCATCTGCGGCGCAACCAGCTGCACCAGCCAGTGGTTGGCGACGATGTTGTTGTCGAGGATCTTGCGGAACTGGTCGTCCGAGATGCCGGCCATCGGGCCGTAGTACGGGTTCGACGCGGCATTGCAGACCAGGATGTCGATCCGCCCGAATGCCTGCATCGTTTCATCGATCAGACGCTTGATGTCGTCCTTCGAGGAGATGCTGGCGGCGATGGCGATCGCGCGGCCCTTGCCATGCTTGGCTTCGATCGCCTGCACCACTTCAAGGCATGCCGGTTCCTTGCGCGACGACACCACGACGCGCGCGCCCTGCTCGGCCATCCGCTCGGCGATGGCACGACCGATGCCGCGCGAGGAACCCGTGATGACGGCGACCTTGCCGTCGAGATTGAACAATGACATACCTGTCTCCTTGAACTCGATGTGTGTGGTGGAACCGGGTCATCCGCAGAGCGGACCCGCAACTGCGGGAGCTGCGCCGATGTCGTGTCGGGGAGCCTTCGCGCCCCGGCCTCACCGGCGGGTAAACTTCAAGCCTGATTCCCGTCTAGCTTGCCATAAAGCCGATGCGCCTCGCGCTCGCGGCCGATCATTTCACCGACATCCGCAGACCGGAACAATCCGAGCAACCACGCCAGTGAAGCCATGAACCCTCCTCAACGAGCCCACGCTCCCGCCCCAGCACCGCTGGCCGAGTTTGGCGGCGCACTGCCGCCAGCCCCGGCCTGGTTCGAGCAGGCACTGGCCTGCCAGCCCGAGCGTGACCTCATCCGCGTGGCCGGCGCCGACATCGAAACCCTGGCCTGGGGCGAGCGTGGCCGCCCGGGCGTGCTGCTGATCCACGGCAACACGGCGCACGCCGACTGGTGGTCGTTCGTCGCGCCGATGCTGGCAAGCGACTTCCGGGTCGCGGCGTTCTCGCTGTCCGGCATGGGCGGCTCGCAGTGGCGCGAGCGCTATTCGATCGGGCTGTATGCCGATGAGGCGTTCGCCGCCGCAGAGCACACGGGTCTGTTCGACGGCTCGCGTCCGCCGGTCTTCGTCGGCCATTCGTTCGGATCGTTTCCGGTGATCACCTGCGCACACCGGGCTGGCGATCGACTGCGCGGCGTCGTCGTGCTGGACGCGCCGTTCTACACCCGCGAACAGCGCGCCCGCCGGGATGGGGAAAAGGGGCCGCCGCGCGAGGGCCGCGGCACACGCGTGTATCCGTCGCTGAACGCGGCGCTGCGACAATTTCGCCTGATGCCGCCACAGCCGGTCGAGAACCTCTTCATCGCCGATTACATCGCACGCCATTCGTTGCGCCGGGTGACCCTGGAAAACGATCAGGGCCATGGCTGGACCTGGCGCTTCGACCCGTCGATGTGGTCGCGCTATGAAGGGGGACGCACGACCGACGAGCTGCGCTCGCTCGGCTGTCCGATCGCCAACCTGTACGGCTCGCGTTCATCGCTGGTGCGCCCCGAGGTGGTGGCCACGCAGCGCACGCTGCTGCCCCCGGGATCGCCGTTCATCGAGATTCCCGACGCAGCCCACCACCTGATGGTGGACCAGCCCGCTGCGCTGGTTGCGGCCCTGCGCGCACTGCTCGCCTGCTGGCCGGCCGAAGGCCGGTAAGCGACCCGTCGTCGATCGCCTGGCGCCGGGTGCGCCCGGTTTCGAATTCCGGGTATGGGGACGACTGAAGCCGAGGCCGGGCCTGTGTTATTGCATGTGCACACGACACTGCTCATGCTACATTGCCTCGCAACCCCGGCAGACCTCGCAAAGAGGCATAGGGTGGCTTTCGAAGGAGACACATGACACTTCCCGCCCGGCATACGGCCGCGTGCCGTTATCGAATTCCAGGTACGTCCGGCCCGTCTCTCGCGCCGCATCCTTCAGCAGGGCACTAAACCATGCAGGCCTATATCGCGAGGCGCCTGCTGGCGCTCCTCCCCACGCTGCTGTTCGCCAGCATCATCGTCTTCGTCACGGTGCGCCTCATTCCGGGCGACATCATCGACATGATGCTCAGCCAGAACGACGTCAGTGCCGGCAAGATGGACCGTGAAGCGCTGGTCGCCGCGCTCGGTCTCGACAAGCCCATCTGGTCTCAGTACCTGACCTGGGTCGGACGCATCATCTTCCACGGCGATCTCGGCAATTCCCTGTGGCAGACCACCCCGGTGACCGAGCAGCTGGCCGCACGGCTGCCCGTCACGTTCGAGCTCGGTCTGCTCGCCGTGCTGATCGGCCTGACGATCGCGCTGCCGATCGGTGTCTATTCGGCGATCCGCCAGGACACAGCCGGTGACTACATCTCGCGCTCGTTCTCGATCCTGATGCTGGCGATCCCCAGCTTCTGGCTCGGCACGATGGTGCTGGTGATCCCGTCGATCTTCTGGGGCTGGTCGCCCGAGGTCAGCTACATCCCCTTCTTCGAAGACCCGATCGGCAACATCAAGCAGATGCTGCTGCCGGCCGTGGTTCTGGGCACCGCGCTGTCGGCGATCACCATGCGCATGACGCGCACGATGATGCTCGAAGTGCTGCGCCAGGATTACATCCGCACGGCAATGGCCAAGGGTCTGCCCGAGCGGCTCGTCGTGGTGCGGCATGCGCTGCGCAACGCACTGATTCCGGTGGTCACCCTGATCGGTCTGCAGGCGCCCATCATCATTGGCGGCACCGTCATTCTCGAGCAGATCTTCGGCATCCCCGGCATGGGGCTGCTGCTGCTCGATGCCGTCAACCAGCGCGACTATCCGATCATCACGGGTGTGTTCCTCGTGGTCGGTGTGGCCGTGATGCTGATCAATCTGGTGGTCGATCTGAGCTACGGCCTGCTCGACCCACGTGTCAGGGTACGTTCATGAGCGCCGTCATCACCGCCCCGATCGGGGTTGCCCGTCCCAAACCCGCCGGATTCCTGCGCCGCCTGTTCCGCGACAAGCCGCTGGGCGCCGCCGGTGGCGTGATCTTCATGCTGTTCCTGTTCTGCGGCATCTTCGCCGACGTGCTGGCGCCGTTCGGCATGAACGAGATCAGTCCGATCAACCGGCTCAAGCCGCCCTCGTGGCAGTTCCCGTTCGGCACCGACAACCTCGGGCGCGACATGCTTTCGCGCTGTCTGTACGGCGCCCAGCTGTCGGTGATCATCGGCATCACGGCTGCCTCGCTGGCCACGTTCGTGTCGGTGGCCATCGGCATTGCGACCGGCTACCTCGGCGGCAAGGTCGATCTGATCATGCAGCGGTTCGTCGACGCCTGGATGAGCTTTCCGGATCTGATCATCCTGATCGTCGTCGTGTCGGTCGTGGGACCCGGCATGCCCCAGATCATCTGCACCCTCGGTCTGCTGCTGGGGATCGGCGGCTCGCGGATCATCCGCAGCGCGGTGGTGTCGGTGCGAGAGAACATGTATGTGCACGCTGCCCAGTCGATCGGTGCAACGACGCCGCGCATTCTGCTCAAGCACATCCTGCCCAACATCCTCCCGCCCATCATCGTGCTGTTCACGACCCGCGTCGGTGCCGTGATCCTCGCCGAGTCCGGCCTGTCCTTCCTGGGTCTGGGCGTGCCTCCGCCGGCACCCACCTGGGGCGGCCTTCTGTCGGGCGGCGGGCGCACCTACATGTTCCAGGGGCCCTGGCTGGCTCTGGCTCCCGGGCTTTGCCTGACCATCGTGGTCTATGCAACCAATGTGTTCGGGGATGCGCTGCGCGATCTGCTCGATCCGCGCCTGCGCGGCTCCCGCTGACACCGGCCGGGCAGCGCTGAGGCGCGCCCGGCACGCGCCTCACAACAACAGGAGACACACCATGCGATTCACCCCCTTGCGATCCGCCATCGCTCGCGCCGCGATGGCCGGCACGATGATGCTCGGCGCCCTCGGCGGCGCCCAGGCGCAGGCCGAAAAGCCGCAGTACGGCGGCACCCTCAGCGTCGGCACCGTGTACGTGACGATCTCGGCCTTGTCATGGGACCTGGCCGACTGGAACTGGAAGCAGAACCACGACACCGGCCAGTACTTCGAGCAGCTGTTCTCGGCCGATCTCTCCAAGTCCAAGCGCAACGGCGGCAAGCATTCGTTCTATGCCGACGCCTACCTGCCGCTGGATGCGGTGCGCGGCGAGCTGGC
>DAONCJ010000399.1:0-4233 GCA_035401985.1 Burkholderiaceae bacterium
GCCCGCGCCAGATCACGCAGTCGTTGCTCGAGCGCGAGGTCGATTTCGCGATCGCTACCGAGGTGACCGGCGATCAGCACCCTGAGCTGATCAGCGTGCCGGCCTTCGAATGGGAACATGTGGTGCTGGTGCCGTCGCGTCATCCGCTGCTCGGGCGGCCTCTGTCGCTGACCAGCCTGGTGCGGTTTCCGATCGTCACCTATGTGCCCGAATTCACCGGCCGCAGGCGCATCGACCAGGCGTTCGCCCAGGCGGGCCTGAAGCCCGACGTGGTGCTGGCCGCCATCGACTCCGATGTGATCAAGACCTATGTCGGCATCGGACTGGGTGTGGGCATCATGGCCGAGCTCGCCTATGACGCGTCCCGCGATCGCGGCCTCACCGCGCTGCCGGCGGGGGCCTTGTTCGGGGTCAACCACACCCGTCTGGCCGTGCGGCGCGACAGCTATCTGCGCGGCTTCGCCCAGTCGTTCATCGAACTGTTCGCGCCCAATCTGGATCGGGTCAGCCTGGAGCGGATGATGCGCCCCGGTGTCGCCGCAGCCCCATCGCAGGGCTCGGGCGTCGGCGGGCAGTCTTCGGGCAACCCGTGACACCGCGTTTCGCGCTGATCGGTATGATCAGGGGCCCCGCTTTACAAGACCATCCCCCATGCGGCTTTCCCTTATCATCGGCGCGATCGCGCTGCTGCTGGCCGCTCCCGTCCGGGCCCAGGTGGTGTTGTCGGTGTCCAGCTGGCTGGGTCCATCCCATCCCTTGAGCCGCACCCAGTCGCGCTGGTGCGATGAAGTGGCCAAGGCGACCGCACGACGCGTCACCTGCCGATCGATGCCCCGGCCGGTCAGCGATCCCACCGCCACATTCGATGCAGTGCGCGACGGCCTGGCAGACGTGTCGTACTCGGTCCACGGCTACACGCCGGGCCGGTTCCAGTTCACGCAGATGGTCGAGCTGCCCTTCGGCGGCGATTCCGCCGAGGCGATGTCGGTCGCTTATCAACGGGTGTTCCAGCGCCACCTGGCGGCTCTGGGCGAACACCAGGGTCTGAAGGTGCTGGCAGTGTTCGTCCATGGTCCAGGCATGGTGTTCAACACCCGGCTCCCGATCCGCCAGCTCTCCGACATGCAGGACCTGAAGTTCCGCGTCGGCGGCGGCATCGTCAGTGAGATCGGCAAGGCGCTCGGGCTCAATGTCACGGTTCGACCGGCCACCGAAACCTACGATCTTCTGGCGTCCGGGCGCTTCGATGGCGTGTTCCTGCCGGCCGAGACCATTGATTCCTTCCGGCTGGAAAAGCTGGTGCGCCATCGCACCGCGGTGCCCGGCGGCCTGTACAACACCAGCTTCGCGCTGGTGATGAACGAAGCGACCTGGCGGCGCATTGCCCCGGCCGATCAGGCCGCGATCGATGCCATGTCGGGCGAGATCACGGCCCGCGCGTTCGGGCGCAGCTTCGACGCCGCGGACCGCCGAGCGCTGGCGTTCATGCAGGCCAACGGGGTGCAGGTCAGCCAGGCCACGCGGGCCTTCCTCGAGGTGCTGCATGCGCGCACGGTGCCGGTCGAGCAGCGCTGGGTCCGCGATGCGAAGGCGCGCGGCCTCGCGAATGCCGATGCGGTGCTGCGCGAGTACCGCGCCGAGGTCGCCCGATTGAAATGACGGGGTCAACCGTGATGGACGTCGATTTTGTTGTCGTTGGTGCCGGCATCGCCGGTGCATCGGTGGCTTACTGGCTGGCGCCCCATGGCCGCACCGTGGTGCTCGAGCGCGAGGCGCAACCCGGATATCACAGCACCGGCCGCTCGGCGGCGCTGTTCTCCGAGACCTACGGTCCCGAGCAGGTGAGGGCGTTGTCGCGCGCCAGCCGTGACTTTCTTCAGCGTCCGCCCGACGGGTTTGCCGAACATCCGATCTTGAGCCCGCGCGGCACGCTGTTCATCGGCGATCCGCGCGATCCTGCGGCGCTTCAGGCGATGCAGGTCTCGCTGGGCGAGGGCGCGGCGGTCGAGCGCTGGTCCCGCGAGCGCGCGCTGGCGACCGTGCCGGTGCTGCGCCCGGAATGCACCGGCGAGGCGCTGCACGAGCCGGGGGCTGCCGACATCGATGTGCACACCTTGCACCAGGGCTATCTGCGGGGATTGAAGCGCGCGGGGGGCGAGGTGGTTTGCGGAGCCGAGGTGATCGCGCTGGAGCGCGTGTCGGACCGGTGGCAGGTGCGCGTGGCCGATGGCCGGCAGTGGCGCGCGCGGCGCGTATTGAACGCGGCCGGTGCCTGGGCCGATCAGCTGGCCGGGCTCGCCGGATTGCCCGGGATCGGGCTTGTGCCCAAGCGCCGCTCCGCCTTCGTGTTCGCCCCACCCGAAGGCGTGGCGACGGCGCACTGGCCGCTGGTCCTGGATGTCGCCGAGCAGTGGTACTTCAAGCCCGACGCCGGTCAGCTGCTCGGGTCGCCCGCCAATGCCGACCCGGTGCATCCGCACGATGTGCAGGCCGAGGAACTGGACATCGCGACGGCCATCCACCGCATCGAGGAGGCCACCACATTGAACATCCGGCGACCCGCTCGCATCTGGGCGGGATTGCGGTCGTTCGTGGCCGATGGCGAGCTGGTGGGTGGTGCCCGCGCCGGGGAGCCGGGCTTCATCTGGGTGGCAGCGCAGGGCGGCTACGGCATCCAGACGAGTGCGGCGATGGGCCGGGCGTGCGCGAGCCTGGCCCTGGGGCAGCCGTTGCCAGACGAGCTGCGGGCCCACGGGGTGAGTGCGGCTGCTCTCTCGCCGGATCGCGCGGGGCTGGCTGTTCGCTGACGGGCGGGCAGGTGACGGTCAGCGCGCGAGGAGCAGCGCGCCATGACCCGGGCAATTGACGATCAGCGTGCCAGGCACATCGCGAGTGCCGCCTCGAACAATGCGTTGCCCGGCTCGGCCAGGCCCTCGATCACCGACAGGTGATGGCGCCCCGGCATCGGCACGTCGGCCCGCAGGTTGGCCTTCCAGCGCTCGCCGATCAGCGCGTTCTGGCGCTTGAACTCGCTGCTTTCCAGCCCGCCCACTGCGGTGATCAGTGGCGCATCGGTGGCCGGGGGCATGTAGGCGGGCGACAGCCGCGCGGCACGATGTTCGTCGAGCTTCAGGTCGACGTTCAGGAAGGTCGCCTGGATGATTGGCTCCAGGTCGTACAGGCCGCTTACAACCACGCCACCCTTGACCAGATCAGCCGGCAGGTCGGGGTCCCATTCCGGCCACATTGCCGCCATCGCCATGGCCGTCAGATGCCCGCCAGCCGAATGGCCCGAGACATGGATCCGGTGCGGATCGAACCCGTAGCGGTCGGCATTGCGATACAGCCATTCCAGCGAGCGCAGCACCTGCAGCGTGATGGTCTCGAGCGTGACCGCGGGCGCCAGGTCGTAGTTGACCACCGCCACGCTGACGCCGCGCTCGACGAAGGGCGGTGCGACCCAGGAGAAGTCGTCCTTGTCGAGGCTGCGCCAGTAGCCGCCATGCAGGAAGACCAGCAGCGGCGAACCGTGGCCGGCCGCGGGGAACAGGTCGAGATTTTCGTTGGGATGGCTGCCGTAATACAGGTCGAGCATGCTGGCGCCCAGGCGCCGCGCCGAGCGCGCGCTGTCGGTCCAGCGCGTCAGGATGTCGGCGAACTCGGGAATCATCGCGCGGTTGTTGTACTCGCGATTGCAGAAGTCTTCGGTGAAAGTCGGCATGCACAGCCCCTGGCGCACAGCGCGGCCCCTGTCCATTGAGCGACCGCAGGCGGCGAGCATCGCAGCCACCCGGGGGCGCGTCAAACCGGCGCGAAGAGGGTGCGCCGGCCGACTGGAATTGCGGCGCTGACCCGTGCTAAACTGCACGGCTGTGCGGGGGGGTAGCTCAGCTGGGAGAGCGTCGCGTTCGCAATGCGAAGGTCGGGAGTTCGATCCTCCTCCTCTCCACCACCGATCCAGAAGCCAGGCCTTGTGCCTGGCTTTTTTTTTGCGCAGATCGAGGGTGTGGCGGAGCGAATCAGCAATTTGCACGCGGCGGCTCGCCTTTGGCTCCGGAGACCGGATGTCCGCATGGGGGGCAGTCCCTATCAAAGCGTTCTTTGGTTTCCGCGCTTGATAATAAAGAGTGCTTTAATTCGCGGGGAGAAACCAGAGCAGGCTTTGCTTGCCGATCAGCGTTCGCCTGCTGTGCGAGGCGCATCGGCTGTTGCTCGATGGGGCGCGCGGCGCAG
>DAONCJ010000400.1:0-4225 GCA_035401985.1 Burkholderiaceae bacterium
CGCCGATGTCTACCCCGAGCGTTGCGCCGTCATCCATGGCGCCATCCGCCGGACCTGGCGGGAAGTGTGGCTGCGGGCGCGTCGCCTGGCCAGTGCGCTGGCCGCGCGCGACATCGGCGAGGGCGACACGGTGGCGGTCATGCTGCCCAACATCCCTGAGATGATCGAGGCCCACTACGCGGTGCCGCTGACCCGCGCGGTGCTGAACAGCATCAACACCCGGCTCGACGCCTCGATGGTGGCGTTCATCCTGCAGCACTCGGACTCGAAGGTGCTGATCACGGACCGCGAATTTTCGGCCACCGCACGGGCCGCGCTGGACGAACTGGCGGCCGCCGGCAAGCGCCTGCCGTTCGTGATCGACGTCGACGACAGCGAGTACGAGGGTCCAGGCGAACGGGTCGGCGCGATCGATTATGAATCCTTCATCGCAGCCGCGAATCCTGAGGGTCCGATCCTGTACCCCGAGGACGAATGGGATGCGATCGGTCTGAACTACACCTCGGGCACGACCGGCAATCCGAAGGGCGTGGTCGTGCATCACCGGGGTGCCTATCTGAACGCGATCGCCAATGTCGTGGCCTGGAACCTGCCGCGTCATCCGGTGTATCTGTGGACCCTGCCCATGTTCCACTGCAATGGCTGGTGCTTCCCGTGGACCAATGCGGCCGTGGCCGGCACCCAGGTGTGCCTGCGCAAGGTCGAAGCGGCGACGATCTTCGAACTGGTTCGCGAGCACAGGGTCAGTCACTACTGCGGCGCGCCGATCGTGCACAGCACGCTGATCAATGCCCCGGTCGCCCTGCAGCAGGGGATCGACTGGCCGGTGAAGTGCATGGTGGCTGGAGCGGCGCCGCCGGCCTCGATGATCGAGGGCATGGAGCGGATGGGCTGGGAGGTCACGCATGTCTACGGGCTGACCGAGGTCTACGGACCGGCCGCGGCGTGCGCCAAGCACGATGCATGGGCCGAGCTTTCGCTGGCCGACCGGGTCGATCACAACGCGCGGCAAGGCGTGCGCTACCAGTTGCAGCAGGGCCTGACGGTGATGGACGCGCAGACCATGACCGAGGTGCCCCGGGACGGCCAGACCATGGGTGAGGTCATGTTTCGCGGCAACATCGTGATGAAGGGCTATCTGAAGAATCCGTCGGCCACCGCCGAAGCGTTCCGCGACGGCTGGTTCCATACCGGCGACCTCGGCGTGCTGTATCCGGACGGCTATGTGAAGCTGAAGGATCGCGCCAAGGACATCATCATCTCGGGCGGCGAGAACATCAGTTCGATCGAGGTCGAGGACGCGCTGTACAAGCACCCGGCGGTACTGGCCTGCGCGGTCGTGGCCAAGCCGGACGACAAATGGGGCGAGACGCCGCTGGCTTTCGTCGAGCTGAAGGCCGACCGCATGCCCGCGACACCCGAGGCCTCGGCGGCGCTGGCGGCCGAGCTGATCGATCACTGTCGTCAGCATCTGGCGCGGTTCAAATGCCCGAAGGAAGTGCGATTTGCAGTGGTGCCCAAGACCAGCACGGGCAAGATCCAGAAGCATGTGCTGCGCGGTCAGGTCGGATCGGCCGGCGCGATCGGATGAAGTGCACGGGCAGGTGGATGACGCGCGCTCGGGCATGAAGCGCGGGCGCTCGTGAACGCGGCGGGCGGGCGGCACCTTCGCGCCGCGCGGCCGCAGGACCTCAGCTGCTTCGGCGGCTTTGCGGCAGACGGCTGATCAGGGCCAGCAGGCTGCGCATCGACGGGCTGCCGGTCTTGTGCAGGATGCGCCGGATGTGGGTCCTGACGGTCGCTGGCGCCACGCCCAGGCGCAGCGCGATGTCGTTGGGCGGCAGGTCGTCGATCAGTGTCAGGAACACCCGCGTCTCGGCCGGCGTGAGGCCGCAGTGGATGGCGAAGGCTTCGAGACGCCGGGACTGGGGTGCCGGCGTCGGCCCGAGCAGGACCACGACGTGCTTGCGCTGAATCTGGCCGTCGCGCGGCTGAAAGGGCGTGATGGAGATCAGATGGCGTGTGCCGTGCGCGTGCGTCTCGTACAGGCGCGAGCGCCCGTGCAGGGCCTCGTCGACCGCCTGCCGCCAGGCCTGGCGGTCGCTCGGGTTGATCGGAACGATGCGCTCGCCTTCCCGCATGAGCACCGACTGGAATTCGAGCGCGGCTCGACCGGCGGCGTTCGCATGCACGACCTGGCAGCTTTCATCGATGAGCAGCAGGGCCTGATCGATGTGATCCAGAAGGTCGCCCGGGAAGGGCCAGCCCTCGAGTGCCGTCGGCTGGCCCATGACACCGGACGCAAGACCGGGCGGGGACGATCGCAGAGGATCGGGGGCAGCCCCGGGATTCGGCTGCGGCTGCGGATTGATTTCGGTCGGAATCCTCATGCATCAACGATAAGTGTGATGTCGCCGCGCGTCCTGTCTCGATTGACGAACGAAGCGTTCAATATTGAACGGCGTCGAACCTCACCAGCGCTTGGGCAGGGCCTTGAGCAGCACGATCTCGGTCTTGCCGATGCTGATGTAGCCCCCCTTGGACAAGTCCTTGAGGATGCGGTTGATCATGCTGCGCGAGGCGCCGACCCGTTCGGCGATCTTCTGCTGGCTCATCGCAGGCACGACGCGCTGGCCCTCGCTGTCACGGGCCGATTCGGTGAACAGCTGCGCGACCCGGCCGTAGACGTCCATCAGGGCCAGGTTCGACACGGTGGTCGTCAGCACGCGGATCCGGTGGATCAGCGTGTGGATGACGTGAAATGCGATGTCGGGGCGGTCGGCCAGCACGCGTTCGAAGTCGGGCCGCTGGACCACGCAGAACTTGGCAGGCGTGAGCGTCTTGACCGACGCCGTGCGGCGCTGTGAACCGAGCATCAGTTCGCCGAAGTACTCGCCCGGCCCCATGACATTGAGCTCGGCCTCCTTGCCGTCCTCGTCGGCGACATACACCCGCACGGTGCCTTCGAGGATGACGTAGAGCGTCTCGGCGATGTCGCCTTCGAGCACGACGATCGTGTTGCGAGGAAAGGACTTGCGCTGAGCCGTCTTGATCAGCTCGGCCAGGAGGTCGCCGGACAGGGCAGGGATCCGCGGCAGGTCTTCCTGCGAGGCCATCACGGGCGGCGTGCTGTCGCCGGTCATGAGCGGTGTGCCGATGGTGTGCGTGGGGTCAGTGGGTTCTCGCTGTGCAGATCGACGCCGGCGAGGCGTCGCTGAGAGGGCGCAGTGGTCGACAGGGCGTTTCGGATGAAAGGTTCCTTGGCGGCGGTATAAGACTCTCGATCGTCCCCGGCCTGGGTGAGCATGACGATCTTCAGTTCCTGGTATCGCGTCCGCAGTGCGGGATCGCGCTTGAGGCGCTCGCAGAACTCGACCCTGTCGCGCCAGGCGCGCGAGCCAAGCTCGACGACGTGCAGATGATGTGTGCGGCGGCCATCCTTGTGGCGCAGCAGCCATCGCCGATCCGCACTTTGGGCCCGGGCGTTCTGATCGTAGGTGTAGCCGATGGACTGAAGGTCTTTCAGTGCCTGTTCGATGTCGCGAAAATCGCCCAGCCCGAGGATCATGTCGATGATCGGCTTGGCGATCAGCCCCGACACCGCGGTGCTGCCGATGTGGCGGATCGACACGAACCGACCCGGCAGGGCGGATTCGATCCGCTGACGCTCGCGTTCGAACAGCTCCAGCCATCGCGGATCGTGGGCGTACAGACGAATGGGTTCCAGCAACGCTTCGCGAAGCGAGCGAGCGTGCTCGGAAGGGTGGCCCATGGTGGGGTGCATGGCGGTGGTCGCAACTTTTTTGCAGTCTAGGTCGCCTCGCGCTCACCCGCTGTTCACTATTGACCGCTCCGGGCATCCTGATTGCACGGCTTCTAGTCAATTTTGACTATATCAACGCCCCGAACCGCCGGTTCCAGCCGGGCAGCGGATACGCCGCCGTGCATGCCGGGCCCCGTATGCGAATTTCTGAACGCAAAACGACCAATGTGCCAACAACTGACGTCCGCAACGCCTTCGCTGCTGAGATGATTCTGGTCGTTTCCCCTCAACGCAAAGGAATTTCTCGATGGATCCGGCGGCGTCCCCGGTGCATCGCTGGCTGGCGGCACTCGATCTGGCGCAGTACGCCGACCGCTTCGCCGCGCACCATATCGACATGGCCGTGCTGTCGTTGCTCACCGAAGGCGATCTTCGAGAGGTGGGCGTCCATTCGATGGGCCA
>DAONCJ010000401.1:0-4219 GCA_035401985.1 Burkholderiaceae bacterium
CCTGCAGCACGCCGGAGCGAAGGTCCGCTGGTACAGGTCCGCCGACGAGGCACTGCGTGCGGTCGCCGGCGGATTGCAGGTGGATGCGGTGCTCAGTGATGTCAGCCTGCCCGGAGCGAACAACGGCATCGATCTGGCCCGCCAGCTTGCGTCGACACGACCGGACCTTCGCGTGGTGCTGATGACCGGCTACACAGACCGTCTGCAGGAAGCCGTGGCGGCCGGATTCCACGTCGTGCCCAAACCTGCCAGCGCCGACACATTGATTCGTGCGATCACGGAGGCCGGCGAACGGGCCGGGTCCGGCAAAGCCTCACAGCTCTTGAACCGAGGCGGGATGCCTCATCATTTCTGAACGCCCCGCGGCCTTCACCGATAGATCGACACCACCGGATCTTCGTCACCGCGCACGTAGCCCCGATACATTCCTTCGGTGTTGAAGGCCAGCCGAAAGTCGCCGTTGGCGGTCAGTGCGATCACCCCGCCCTCCCCCTGCCGTTCGTCCAGCGCGCTGTGCAGGGTCTGTTCGACCGCCTGCGCCAGCGGAACCTTCAGATAGCGCAGGCGCGCTGCGATGTCGTAGGCGACCAGACCTCGCATGAAGAACTCGCCGGTGCCGGTGCCCGACACCGCCACAGTGCCGTTGTCCGCGTACGTGCCGGCACCGATCAGCGGTGAATCGCCGATGCGGCCCCAGCGCTTGTTGGTCAGCCCGCCTGTGGAGGTGCCGGCCGCGAGGTTGCCGAAGGCATCGAGCGCCACTGCGCCCACCGTCCCGAACTTGCCCTCGTCGCCGCCGGACGTGCCGTCGTGATCGAGTTCGATCCGGCCGGCGGCCCTGGCCCGGTCGAGCTGCTGGCGCCGCTTCTGCGTCACGAAATAGCCGGGATCGACGATCGTCAGGCCCTGTTCGGCGGCGAACCGGTCGGCGCCCTCGCCGGCCAGCAGCACGTGGGGGCTGCGCTCCATCACCGCGCGCGCCGCCTCGATGGGGTTGCGCACGGTGCGCACACCGGCGACCCCCCCGGCACGAGCGGCAGCGCCATCCATGATCGACGCATCCAGCTCGACCTGGCCCTCGTGGTTCAGCACCGATCCGTGACCGGCGTTGAACAGCGGATCGTCTTCGAGCACCTTCACCGCGGCAACCACCGCATCCAGGCTGATGCCGCCCGCCATCAGCACCGCCTGACCGGCGCGCAGCGCGCGGGCCAGCGAATCGCGATGCTCGGACTCCTCCTGCCGCGTGAGCAGGGCCCGCAGAATGGTTCCGGCGCCACCGTGGATCAGCAGCGTGGGCACCGCCGCGCCGCCCGCCGACCGGCCGCCAACTGGCGGCTCGTCGGCGCGGTTCATGCGGCTTCGCGGCGCGTGCGCACCGCGGCAGCCAGGGCGTGGACGCAGGCGACCGACTCGGTCCAGCCCAGGCAGGCATCGGTGATGCTCTGGCCATAGACCAGCGACGGCACGGCGCTCGCGCCGGCCTTGAAGGGCTGGGCACCGCCCACCAGATGGCTCTCGATCATGACGCCGAACACCCGGCGGCTGCCGCGCACGATCTGCCCGGCGAGCTCGCGCACCACATCGACCTGCCGCTCATGCTGCTTCTCGCTGTTGCCGTGCGAGCAGTCGACCATCACGGACCCATACAGTCCGGCCGTGGTCAGCGCCTCGCACGCCGCCGCGACGCTTGCTTCATCGTAGTTCGGTGTGCGTCCGCCGCGCAGGATCAGGTGCCCGTCGGGATTGCCGGCGGTCCGGACCATCGCGACCTGCCCGCTCTTGTGGATGCCTAAGAAACTGTGGGGCTGACCAGCGGCCTGCACGGCATCGATCGCCACCTTCACATTGCCCTCGGTGCTGTTCTTGAAGCCGACCGCCGCGGAGAATCCCGAGGCCAGCTCGCGGTGCACCTGGCTTTCCGTGGTCCGGGCCCCGATGGCGCCCCAGCTCAGCAGGTCGGCCATGTACTGGGGCGACAGCGTGTCCAGCAGCTCACCGCCCGCCGGCAGACCCATGCGGTTGATGTCGATCAGCAGGTGGCGGGCGATGCGCAAGCCCTCCTGGATGCGGTAGCTGCCGTCCAGATAAGGGTCGTTGATCAGGCCCTTCCAGCCGACCGTGGTGCGCGGCTTCTCGAAATAGACCCGCATCACGATCTCGAGCGCATCGGTCACTTCGCCGCGCAGCGCGGCCAGCCGCGTGGCGTAGTCGAGCGCGGACTTCGCGTCGTGCACCGAGCAGGGTCCGATCACGACCAGCAGACGGTCGTCCAGACCATGGACGATGCGGCGCACACGTTCGCGGCAATCGCCGACGAAGCGCTCGACGGGCCCGCCCGACACCGGGAAAAACCGGATCAGCTGCTCGGGGGGCGGCAGCACATCGACGGCGAGGATGCGGGCGTCGTCGACCTGCGAGGTCTTGTCGGATTCTGGGGCGATGGGCATGGCGGGTTGACTCGGGCAAAGACAGAAGGGGATTCTACGAGTCCCGGCGCCCGGCCGCGGCATCGTCTGCCCGCAGGGCCCACGCTCTCCCAGGAATTTCCCATGCCTTCCCCTCTTCCCGACCTGCCCCTGCCCGCGGGCATCCGCTCACGCATCGTGCCCGGCATCAATGGACTGTCCATGCACGTGCTGGAGGCAGGTCACGAACAGCCGGGTCGTCCCTGCGTGCTGCTGCTCCACGGCTTCCCCGAACTTGCCTACAGCTGGCGCAAGGTGATGCTGCCGCTGGCGCAGGCCGGCTTCCATGTGGTCGCGCCCGACAATCGGGGCTACGGCCGGACAACCGGCTGGGACGGCCTCTACGACGGGGATGTGGGGTCCTTCCGCTTCTTCAATCTGATGCGCGACACGCTCGGCCTGCTTGCGGCGCTGGGACATCGCTCGGTCGCCGCGGTGGTAGGCCACGACTTCGGCTCGCCGCTGGCGGCATGGTGCGCACTGGTGAGGCCGGACGTCTTCCGATCGGTGGTGCTGATGAGCGGCCCCTTCGGCGGACCGCCGCAACTGCCGGTGACCGACCCTGTCTCGGGCGCCGTGATCGGTGCCCTGGGCCACGAGGCCAGCATGACCACCGATCCGCTGGCCGCGGCGCCGGCCAGCCCGGCACCGTCGGCCGCGCAGATCGATGCCCAGCTGGCCGCGCTGGACGTTCCGCGCAAGCACTATCAGTGGTACTACTCGACGCCAGCCGCCGACACCGACATGCGGCACTGCCCGCAGGGCCTGCATTCCTTCCTGCGCGCCTACTACCATCACAAGAGCGCCGACTGGGCCGGCAACCGGCCCCACGAACTCGCCTCATGGGCCGCCACCGAACTGGCGAAGATGCCCACCTACTATGTGATGCACCGGGGGGCCGACATGGCTGCCACGGTGGCCGAACACATGCCATCCGCGGCCGCCGTGGCTGCGTGCCAGTGGCTGCCCGACCCCGAGCTTCGCGTCTACACCGACGAGTTTGCGCGGACCGGCTTCCAGGGCGGCCTGCAGTGGTACCGCTGCGGCACGACGGGGCTGCAAGTGGCCGAGCAGCAGCTGTTCGCCGGCCGGACCATCGATGTGCCGGCCGCCTTCATTGCCGGCGCGAGCGACTGGGGGATCCATCAGAAGCCCGGCGAACTGCAGCGCATGGCCGGATCGGCATGCCGCCGGTTCGAGGGCGTCAACCTGATCGAAGGCGCGGGCCACTGGGTCCAGCAGGAACAGCCCGAGGCGGTCGTCCGTCACCTTCTGGCATTCCTGGAGCGACGCGCCTCGACCTGAGGCGGCCAGGGCTGGTCCGGTATTGCGGCGTTTTTCGAACAAACGGATGACCGCGTGCGGAGCGATTCTCGGGGGTGACTGTCGATCAGCCCGGAGTGACCATGACTTTCCCCGACCAACCTTTGTCGCGCCCGCGGCGGCGCCTGCTCGGCCTGGCCGCCGCAGGACTTGCCGCCCCCTTCTCGAGCACGGTCGCGCAGGAGGCCGGTGCCTACCGGTTTTCGCCCGTCAATCAGTACGGCATCGCGCTGACCGCTGCCTACTGGAATCCGATCATCTCCTGGGTGTCGGAAAAGAGTGGCGTCAAGCTGGCGCTGAAGATCGGCCGCACCTCGGCCGACACGACGAGCTATGTACTGGCCCAGGAAGTCGAGTTCGTCTTCTCGAACCATCTGTTCAGCCCCGAGCGCGAGCAGCTCGGCTGGAAGGTCCTAGCCCGCCGCCAG
>DAONCJ010000402.1:0-4215 GCA_035401985.1 Burkholderiaceae bacterium
CATCGGCGCGCAGCGCGCATTGCGGCGGCGCATCGTCGACGGCCGCATCGATCCGAACGGGCCCACGGTGATTGCACTGGGGCGCCTGCTGAATTCAAAGGGACTGATGCCGCGCAATGTGCGAGGCATCGGGGCGCCGGATCCTCGCGTGCGGCTTGGCCTGATCGGCGGCGCCAGTGCGCCGCCCGCGGGGCGCAGGTCGAACCTGACCACCGCATCGATACCGGGCATCTCCCCGACGGACTGGCAGTTCCGCAGCAGCGCCGGCATCAGCATTGGTGCTGACCTCTTCGGCGTTTCGGCCATGACCTTCTCGCTGGAGAAGGACAGCCGCCCCGGGCAGATCCGCACGTTCCCATGGTCGGGCATCGGGGTCGGCCTGAGCACCACGCCAGTCGGCATGGACATCTCTTTCGGTGATTTCCCGAGCTTCGGCCTGCGGCTGCGACAGGGGTTGTTCGGATCCAACCCCATGCCGGAGGACGATATCCCCGGGCCGTGCACCGTCTATTCGATCGGCGCCAATCTGGGCGTGGGATTTTCCGGCACGATCTGCCTGTTCGGCGCGCTCGGCCCGGTCATCCTGTCGACACGGGCGATCGGCGCGATCGTCGGCATGGAGGTCGGCATTCCAGGCGCGGGGCTGATGGGGTTTTTCGGTGTGACCGGACGCGCGCAGAACTGAGACCCCGGCTCGATTCAGGCGTTGAACGAGGCCAGCCGCTCGGACGCCGCGGCGAAGTCTTCGATGAATTCCGCCACCACCTGACGCGTCGACAGCGGCCGGTTCATCAGCCCCACGCCCTGACCGACCCAGTAGGTGGCCAGCTTGCGCGCCGCCGGATTGCCCGACTGCGCCAGCTTGTCGATGCGGCCCAGCGCGGGCTCGCTGACGAGTCCCTGCAGCGGCATCGGCAGCGGCTCGGGGGCATCGGGCTGCTGCCATGCATCCGTCCAGGGCGAACGAAGCTGGCGGGTGTACTTGCCGGTGCGGCTGCGCGAGCGCACGGTCTGGCGCGAGCTGGCCGCCAGCATCTTTTCCTTCACGGCCGGGTTGGTCTCGGCCTCGGCGGTCGTGAGCCACACCGAGCCGCACCAGGCGCCGTCGGCGCCCATCGCCATGCACGCCGCCATCTGGCGCCCGGTGACCACGCCGCCGGCGGCCAGCACGAACATGTGCGGGAAATCCTTCACCGCCTCGATCACTTCGGGCACCAGCACGATGGTCGCCACCTCGCCGCAATGACCGCCGGCCTCGCCGCCGGCGGCGATCAGTACGTCGACCCCCGCCTCGGCATGGCGGATCGCGTGTTCCTTTGCGCCGGTGAGGGCGCCGACCAGCAGGCCCTTGTCGCGCGCCATCTGCATCATGAAGGGCGGCGGCACGCCGAGCGCGTTGACCACCATCTTCACCTGCGGGTGCTTCAGCGCCTCCTGCAGCACGCCCATCGCGCCGGCGGCGCGCAGGTTGTCACCGTAGTCCGACGGGACGCCTTCATCCCACAGCCCTTTGGTGTCGATGCCGTTCTCGGCCAGGATGCGGGTGACGTAGGCCTTGTGCTCGGGCGGGATGCGCGCCTCGATCTCGGCGGGAGTCAGTCCACCCTCCTTGCCGTCGATGCTGGTCGGCACGATCAGATCGACGCCGTAGGGCTTGCCGTTGGTGTGGGCGTCCAGCCAGTTCAGCTCGATGGCGACGCTTTCGGCGGTGTGGCCGACCACGCCCAGCACGCCGAAACCTCCGGCCTTGCTGACCTCGGCGACGACGTCGCGACAATGACTGAAGGCGAACAGGGGGAAGTCGATTCCCAGGCGGTCACATAGCTTGGATTGCATGTCGGGTGCCTACTCGGATCCAGGGTGGATGAACCCGCACATTGTGCGCCCGCGCCTGAACGCTCCAGGCGCGGGCCGGTCGAATCGGAACACTTCAGTTGTCAAGTTTTTGGTGCTAAAGTAATTCTCCGGACACGGGCATCCGCAGGGAGCCGACCTTGAGTGCCACCACATCACCGCCGCTCGATCGCGAGGCTGCCAGCCTGCCGGAGGATCACCTGGCGCTGCGCCTGTGGCTGCGCATGCTCACCTGCACGCTGCTGATCGAGAAGCAGGTCAATGGTCGGCTGAAGACCGACTTCGCGCAGTCGCTGCCGCGCTTCGATCTGCTGTCGCAACTGCATCGCCATCCCGCGGGGCTGCGAATGACCGAGCTGTCGCGGCGGATGATGGTGACCGGCGGCAGCGTCACGGGCCTCACCGATGGACTGCAGGCCGAGGGTCTGGTCGAGCGCCACGAGGACCCGGCCGACCGGCGTTCGAAATGGGTCCGGCTGACGGCTCTGGGGCGCAAGCGCTTTGTTGCGATGGCCGCCGAGCATGCGCAATGGATCGCGCAGATGATGGGCGGCCTCAGCGCCGCCGAGCAGCGCGAGCTGTACCGGATGCTGGCCCGGTTGAAGACCTCGATCGGCGAGGCCGGCGACGCCGGCGAGGTGCGCGACGCAGGCGCGGAAAAGACCTGAAGTTCGCATGATCGGCGAGCGCGCGGCCGTTCACTTTCAGCTCTCGCCGCTCCTGCCTTCCGCTCTCGGTCCCGCCTTGAGCCCTCGCCGCCCCGCCTTCAGCTTCTCACCGCCCCCGCTTTGAGCCTCAACCGCCGCGCGCCCATCCAGATGCCGGTGACGCTGAGCACCAGGCCGCCCAGGCTGCCCGCGATCAGCAGCAGGTCCCAGGCAGGGCGACTGGCCATCAGCGGCCACCAGTCGAAACTGTGCAGGAAGGCGAACAGCCAGCGCTTGACCCGCTGATGCCGATCCAGCCGGCCGACGACCTCGCCGGTGTACGGATCGAGGTGGACCCAGGTCGCGTGCGGATCATCGAACGCCAGCCGCAGCACCGGCAGTCGCCGTTCGACATGGCCGGTCATGGTGTGGGGCGCGCGGCCGTAGTAGTAGCTGTCGTATTCCGTCAGCACCTGATGACGGACCACGATCGCGCCCGTCATGAGGCGCGCGCCATTGAGCGCAAGTTCGGCGATCGGCAGCATCGCGCGGGGCGGGGATGTGCCCTCGGGGTCCAGCAGTCGGCTGCGCCCCGCGCCGTCCCAGGCCAGCAAGGTCAGCTTGCCTGACACCTGGCGCCATTCCAGTTCGCGGGCGGTGAATCCGCCGGCCTCCAGCCGATGGAGCAAGCGGGGCACCTCGAGATCGCCCGGATCCAGACGCGGCGGACCCGCGCCGAACGCCGCCTGGTCGAGCGCCCGCGCGCCGCTGTCGAAGACGCCCCAGGGATTCAGCGACATCAGCCCGCTGAAGATCCAGGTGATGGTCAAGGCGCCAAACCCCAGACCGACCAGGTGATGCCAGCGGAATGCCAGACCGCGATAGGGCGAACGGCCGCCATGACGGTATCGGCTGAAGAAGCGCCAGCGCAGCAGTCCGACCACCAGCCCGGTGACCGCGAGCACCGTGCCGGCCACCGAGGTCCAGATGACGATGTTTGGCCAGTGGGCGTCCAGCGCTCCGCCGCGAAACGCGTACAGCCAGTGAATCCATGCCCCGACCCAGTTCCAGCGCCGTTCCGACAGCGTGGCGTCGCGCACGACCTCGCCGGTGCGCCCCGACAGGTACAGCACCGTGCGGGCGTCGTCCTCGACCTGCACGGCGTGCAGTGGCCGATGCACATCCAGCGCACGCGAATGGGTCCAGGCGTCCTCGTCGACCGGGCCAAGGTAGCGCACCGGTGCTCGGCCGGCGAACGCGGCCGCGGCGAGTGTGGCCTCGGTCTGCCCGATGGGGGGCAGCACCTGTCCGCTGACCGCATCGTGGGCGGCGGGCACGCCCGCCTTGTCGACGATGACCAGCCGCGGGTTGCCGCCAATGGTCGTGAGCCGCACCGAGCGCGCGCCCTGCGCCTGTGGCGCCAGGTGGCAGCAGGCGCGGCCATCCAGCGGCGGCAGCGCGGCGAGGTGCTCGTTGTGTGTCAGCTTCGGATAGCCGACATACATCATCACCACCCCGGAGATGAACCACATCGCCATGAACAGGCACAGCACCACACCCGTCCAGCGGTGGACCAGGAACAACTGACGCTTCATGGCTTCGCCTCTAGAACGACGTGCGCACGGTCAGGTCCACGGACCGCGGCGCTCCGAGAAAGAACATCGGTGCGCCGACGATCGAGGCGGCATAGGTCTTGTCCCCGAGATTGCGCCCG
>DAONCJ010000403.1:0-4212 GCA_035401985.1 Burkholderiaceae bacterium
ATACGAATTCCCTCTGGAGGAGGTCGTGGCCTGGGCCAAGCAGGGCGAGGCCGATGTGGCCGCTGTGCTGTTCTCGGAAGCCCTTTCGTTCGATCCGGCTGCTCCCCAATGGGCCAACCGCGACCGCTTCGTGCTGTCGGCCGGGCATGGCTCGATGCTGCTTTATTCGCTGCTGCATCTCACCGGTTATGCGCTGCCGATGTCCGAGCTCAAGGCCTTCCGGCAGATGCATTCCAAAACTGCGGGACACCCCGAAGTCGGTGTCACGCCAGGGGTCGAGACCACCACCGGTCCGCTCGGGCAAGGGCTGGCCAATGCGGTCGGCATGGCGCTGGCCGAGCGCCTGCTGGCCGAGCGTTTCAACCGCGACGGCCATGCCCTGGTCGACCACTTCACCTACACCTTCGTGGGCGATGGCTGCCTGATGGAAGGCATCTCGCACGAAGTTTGTTCGCTGGCCGGCACGCTGGGGCTTTCCCGGCTGGTCGTGCTGTACGACGACAACGGCATCTCGATCGATGGCGAAGTCGGCGCCTGGTTCAGCGACGACACGGTGGCCCGCTTCCAGGCTTATGGCTGGAACGTCATCGCGGGCATCGATGGCCACGACACCTGGGCCGTCGACCGCGCCATCACGCAGGCGCGCGACTGGGGCGTCAATGGCCGCGACGGACGGTTCGCGCCCACGCTCATCCAGTGCCGCACCGTCATCGGCAAGGGCTCGCCCAACCGCGCCGGACTGGCCAAGGCGCACGGCGAGCCGATGGGTGCCGCCGAGATCGCCCTGGTGCGCGAGGCCATGGCCGCCCGCGGGTTCACCATGGAGCCCTGGCAGGTCCCCGACGATGTGCGTGCCGCCTGGGACGCCCGCGAGCGCGGCGCCGCGGCACACTCCGAATGGCTTGGCCGGCTGGCCGCCTATCGCCAGGCATACCCCGAGCTTGCCGCCGAATTCGAGCGTCGTATGGCAGGCGACCTGCCGGCCGACTGGGACGACATCGTCGAAGCCCTGCTCGATGACGTCGTCACGCGCGCCGAGACGATCGCCACCCGCAAGGCCTCCCAGAATGCGCTGAACCACCTCGGGCCCGCGCTGCCCGAACTGCTCGGCGGGTCGGCCGATCTCACCGGCAGCAATCTGACCGACTTCAAGGGCTGCGGCGCGCTGCGTGCCGGTTCCGGCGGCCGGCTCGAGGCTGGGCGTCACATCAACTACGGCGTGCGCGAGTTCGGCATGAGCGCCATCATGAACGGACTGGCACTGCACGGCGGGTTCATCCCCTACGGCGGCACCTTCCTGACCTTCGCCGACTATTCGCGCAATGCGCTGCGCATGGCGTCGCTGATGCGTCAGCGCGTGCTGTTTGTCTTCACGCACGACTCCATCGGCCTGGGCGAAGACGGACCCACCCATCAGCCCGTCGAACACGCGTCCAGCCTGCGCCTGATCCCCGGACTGGACGTCTGGCGTCCGGCCGACACCGTCGAGTCCGCGCTGGCCTGGGCAGGCGCCATCGAGCGTCGCGACGGCCCAAGCGCACTGCTGTTCTCCCGCCAGGCGCTGCCTTTCGTCACCCGCTCCGAGGCGCAGCTTGCCGCCGTGCGGCGCGGCGGCTATGTGCTGCGCGACGCTGCCGAGGCTGCGGCGGTCATCATCGCCACCGGCTCCGAGCTTTCGCTGGCCCTGGCGGCGCGCGATCTCCTGGCTCAGGAAGGCGTCGCGGTGCGGGTCGTCTCGATGCCGTCCACCTCGGTGTTCGACCGGCAGGATGTCACTTACAAGCGCTATGTCCTGCCCGACAATCTGCCGCGTGTCGCCGTCGAGGCCGGAGTCACCGACTGGTGGTGGAAATACCGCTGCGAGGCCGTGGTCGGCCTCGACCGTTTCGGCGAGTCGGCTCCGGCCGCGGCGCTGTTCGAGTATTTCGGCTTCACGCCGCGCAACGTCGCCGACACGGTGCTGACCGTGCTGGCTGGCCGGGCGTCGCGCTGAAGCGTCACGGTTTTCACATCGTCAACAAGGAACGTCCATGACCATCCGCGTCGCCATCAACGGGTACGGCCGCATCGGCCGCAACATCCTGCGCGCCCACTACGAGAGCGGCAAGAAGCACGACATCGAGATCGTCGCCATCAACGACCTGGGCGATGCCAACACCAACGCGCACCTCACGCAGTACGACACCGCGCATGGCCGCTTTCCGGGCACGGTCAAGGTCGATGGCGACAGCATCGTCGTCAACGGCGACCGCATCAAGGTGCTGGCCAACCGCAACCCGGCCGAACTGCCCTGGGGCGCGCTGGGTGTCGATGTGGTGCTCGAATGCACCGGATTCTTCACCACCAAGGAAAAGGCCGGCGCGCACCTGAAGGGCGGCGCCAAGAAGGTGATCATCTCGGCCCCCGGCGGCAAGGACGTCGACGCCACGGTGGTCTATGGCGTGAATCATGGCGTGCTCAAGGCCTCCGACACCGTCATCTCCAATGCGTCCTGCACGACCAACTGCCTGGCCCCGCTGGTCAAGCCGCTGAACGACAAGATCGGCCTAGTCAACGGGCTGATGACCACGGTGCATGCCTACACCAATGACCAGGTGCTCACCGACGTCTATCACGAAGATCTGCGGCGGGCGCGCTCGGCGACGATGTCGATGATTCCCACCAAGACCGGTGCCGCTTCGGCCGTCGGTCTCGTGCTGCCCGAACTGAACGGTCGGCTGGACGGGTATGCCATCCGGGTGCCCACCATCAATGTCTCGCTGGTCGACCTGTCCTTCATCGCCGCCCGCGACACCACGGTCGATGAAGTCAACGCCATCCTGCAGGAGGCGGCGCCGGTCCCCTGGCCGGCGTGCTGGCCTACAACACGGCGCCGCTGGTCTCGGTGGACTTCAACCACAATCCGGCCTCGTCGAACTTCGATGCCACGCTCACCAAGGTGTCCGGCCGACTGGTCAAGGTGAGCAGCTGGTACGACAACGAGTGGGGCTTCAGCAACCGCATGCTCGACACCACCGTCGCGCTGATGTCGGCGAAGTAACAGCCCGCGAACGCCGGGGCGCCGATGGCGCCGCCGGCGAGTGCTCAGCGCAGGGTGGCGCAGTCCATCACCCGTGCCACATGGCTGACCGCCTGCTCGAATGCCGGCAGCAGCGCACGGGCGGCGGCCAGGTCCTGGCGCGCCGTGGATGACTCGATCTGCTTGGCCAGATCGCTGGCGACACTGGCGCCCAGCATCGACAAGGTGCCGCGCAGGCCGTGGGCGGCAAATTCCGCCGTTTCGAGGTCGCCGCTGTCGAGTGCCTTCATGAGGCTGTGCAGATTGCGTGACGAACTGGCGCTGAACAGCGCGGCGACCCGTTCGATCAGTTCCCAGTCGGTGTCGAGCTGCTCGAGCAGGCGGCTGGCATCGAAATGGCGGCCTTCGTCCGATCCGGCAGTGCCGCAGCCACCCGCGGCCAGAGAGGAGACGAGTCCGAGCAGTTTGCCCAGCCGGGCGCTGTCCATTGGCTGATCGAGGCAGGCGTCGACGCCGGCGGCCAGCGCGGCTTCACGCTCCTGGGGACTGGCCCGTGCCGTCATGGCGACGATCGGCAGCCGCTGGTTCGGGCGGCCGGGCAGGTGCGTCCTGGAGCGGGCCTCGCGATCGCGCAAGGCGCGGGTGGTGTCAAGACCGTCCATGACCGGCATCCGCAATGCCAGCATTACCAGATCGGGCGTGCGGGCGTCGACCGCCTGCAGCACTTCATGGCCGTTGCCCACCAGCGTGACCTGATGGCCGAGTTTTTCGAGCAGCCGGGTTGCCACCAGGCGCTGGACCGGATGGCTGTCCGCCAGGAGAACCTGGAGAGGACGGGGAGCAGCCGGGGCGGGACCCCGTGAGCTTGAGCGGTTGGGCATCGAATCCCGATCTGGCGGAAACAGGGACGGATGCTTCCGTCGCCGAACATCCCGCGGTCAACCGCCATTGTCGCGCAACCGGCCGGTGGCGGGCTGGTAATTCGTCACCTTTCACAGACCGCTGCGCGGCCCGGACAGTGTGCTGGCGACCCGTCGCGGCCGCTACAATGACCCTCTGGTTCACCGTTCCCACACAACCACTTGCGGCTGCTCTGTCTGCGATGAAATTCAAACGACTCTTCGATCTCGACCTGCGCGGCAAGCGCGTCTTCATCCGTGCCGACCTCAATGTGCCGCAGGACGATGCACTGG
>DAONCJ010000404.1:0-4203 GCA_035401985.1 Burkholderiaceae bacterium
TTGTTCGAGGTCGACGTGCCGTTGGTCACGAAGAACAGATGGTCGGCGTTGAAGATGCGCGCCGCATTGCGCTCGGACGCGGCCACCGGCCCGGTGTGATCGAGCAGCTGGCCGAGCTCTTCGACGGCATTGCAGACGTCGGCACGCAGCATGTTCTCGCCGAAGAACTGATGGAACATCTGGCCCACCGGGCTTTTCAGGAAAGCCACGCCGCCCGAGTGCCCCGGACAGTGCCATGAGTACGACCCGTCGTTGGCGTAATGGACGAGGGCCTTGAAAAAAGGCGGCGCCAGCGAGTTCAGATAGTTGTTCGCCTCGCGGATGATGTAGCGCGCGACGAAGTCGGGCGTGTCCTCGAACATGTGAATGAAGCCGTGCAGCTCCTTCAGGATGTTGTTGGGAATGTGCTGCGAAGTGCGGGTTTCGCCGAACAGGAAGATCGGGATGTCGGCATTGCGCCGTCTGGTCTCGATGATGAACTTCTGCAGATCCTTGATCGCGACGCTTTCATCGCCGTCCTCGGAGATCTCCTCGTCGTCGATCGAGACCACGAAGGCCGACGCGCGCGCCGCCTGGTTGGCGACCATCGACACGTCGTTGTAGGTGAAACCCCCGACCACATCCATGGCCTGGTCCTCGATTGCCTTGGCCAGGGCCCGGATGCCCAGGCCGCTGGAGGACTCCGACTTCCAGTCTTCGTCGATGATCACCACGGGAAAGCGGAACTTCATGGCCATGTGCTGCCTTCAGGGAAAGTGGGGGTCGCGGCGGATGCCGCGAAGGTCGGAATCTTTGGGGGAGCGCGGGCCGGCGCAGGCGGCGTACGCCAGGCGGGATTGTCGCGCGCGCAAGTAGATCACAAAAGCCCCTGTGGCTGCCTGGCGGGCGCCGAGCCGGCGATCCGCAGCGCTCGTCGCGCAGGCGCGACGGGCGACCCGCCCGAACCGGTGAGGCCGCGACCACCCATCAGGGTGAGTGACTTCCGGGCCATTCTTTGAAACAAGGAAAATATTCGTATCACATTGAAAACACGCGACTTTTTACGCGTTTACGGGTCAGGTTCACGGCCTCGGCGAGGCCGGCTGGACATATCATGGACAGCGCATTTCGATGCTGAACCAGATCAGGAGCAACTCATGGGTTCAATCAAAGCGTTTATCTCCAGTCAGATCAGCGACGCCGACGCAGCGCCAGCCAGTGCCCCGGCCATGCTGCTCGGTTCGCTTGCCGCAGCCGTGGCCTCGGCGGCAGCCCTGCTGGACTTGAACGGTTTCTTCACCACCGTTGGATCGAAGGTTCTGGCGCTGCTGGCAGGTGCCTGAGCGACCGGTTGGCGTCGAGCCGGGTGGGCGCAACAGGCGCCCCACATCGGCCGACAATTCTCATAGACTTGCGAGATGAACATCCTCGTCATCGACGACCACCCGCTGATCGTCCAGGCCATCACGACCGTCATCGACACGCTGGGCCGCAACGTGGTGGTGCATGCCTTGGAGAGCGTGGAAGCCATCGACGCGGCAGGCCTTCCGGGGGTCCCCGAACTGATCCTGCTGGATCTGACGCTGCCGGGCGTGAGCGGACTGCCGGCGCTGGCCGCGGTGGCGCGCCGCTTTCCGCAGTCGTCGATCGTCATCTTCTCTGCCACCCAGGACGCCGGCACGATCGCCCGGGCCCTGCGCGCGGGCGCCCGGGGCTTCATACCGAAAACCTCGCGCTATCCGGTGCTCGCCGATGCGCTGCAGCTGGTCATGGACGGCGGCACCTACGTCCCACCGGACATCCTTTCGCTGGCTGGTGTGGCTGATGCAGCCGCCCGTGCAGGTGCTGGCGATGCGGAAAGCGATCTCGTGCCTGTCGACCGCGCTCTGGAGGAGCTGTCGGATCGGCTGCTTGCCTCCGAGCCGGGCGCCCGGCTGACCGATCGCCAGCGCCAGATCGTGGGACTGTTTGCCGACGGGCTGACCACCAAGGAGATCAGCCGCGAGCTGGGGATCTCGACGAATACCGTCAAGTCGCATGTCGCGGTGATCTTTCGTACGCTGGGTGTGAGTAATCGGGCGCAGGTGGTGGCGATGACGCATTCCCGGCCCACCGCGCGCGGACTTGCGTAATAGAGCGGCACCGGCCACGTAGGGACAGGCCTCGCCTGTCGGAGTTTCGTGGGCAGGGTTCGGCCGCTGCAGCACTCAGGCGCGGCGCGACCGCCTGAATCAGCCGACCTTACCCGCTCGACGAAGCGCATCCGCCAAGGCAGTGTTGGCCGACGGCTCCTGCACCCGGCTGCCAGCACGGTCGTTTCGCGGTCCCCCGCGAGCGGCTTGCCGACTGCCCGGCTCGCGAGCGCCGCCGGAGCGCGAACCGTCGGCTGCGCCTCGGGCGCCGCCGGCCTCATCGCTGCGTGGCGTCTTCATGCTCAGCGCAATACGCTTGCGCGCCTCGTCGACCTCGACCACCCGCACCTTCACCACCTGCCCGGCGCGCACCACTTCCCGGGGATCCTTCACGAACTTGTCGGCCAGTTCGGAGACGTGCACGAGGCCATCCTGGTGCACACCGATGTCGACGAAGGCGCCGAAGGCCGCCACGTTGGTGACCACACCCTGGAGCTGCATGCCGGGCTGCAGGTCGGAGAGCTTCTCGACGCCCTCGCGGAACTCTGCCGCGACGAATTCACCGCGTGGGTCGCGGCCGGGCTTTTCCAGCTCGGCCAGGATGTCGCGAACCGTCGGTTCGCCAAAGCGCTCGTCGATGAACTGGGCGGGTTCCAGGCGGCGCAGCACCTCTCGATTGCCGAACACCTCGCGCGGCGCCTTGCCGACCTTGGCCAGGATGCGCTCGACCACGCCGTAGGCTTCGGGGTGCACCGACGAGGCATCCAGCGGATTGCTGCCTGAACGAATGCGCAGGAAGCCCGCTGCCTGTTCGAAGGCCTTCTCGCCGAAGTACGGCACCGAGCGCAGCGCGCTGCGCTCGGCAAAGGCACCATGGGTGTCCCGATAGGCGACCAGCCGCTGGGCAACAAGCGAGCTGAGGCCGGACACCCGGGCCAGCAGCGCCGCCGATGCGGTGTTGACGTCGACACCGACCGCGTTCACGCAATCCTCGACCGCTGCATCGAGCCGTCGCGCCAGCTCGCGCTGATTCACATCGTGCTGATACTGACCGACGCCGATCGATTTGGGATCGATCTTGACCAGTTCAGCCAGCGGATCCTGCAGCCGGCGGGCGATCGACACCGCGCCGCGCAGCGACACATCGAGGTCGGGGAATTCCTTGGCGGCCAGTTCGCTGGCCGAATACACCGACGCGCCGGCCTCCGAGACCACCACCTTGCGCAGGCCCAGCTCCGGATGGCGTTTCTGCAGTTCGGCGGTGAGCTTGTCGGTCTCGCGCGAGGCCGTTCCGTTGCCGATGGCGACCAGTTCGACGCGGTGGCGGGCGCACATCAGCGCGAGTGTGTGGATCGAGCCTTCCCAGTCCCGGCGGGGTTCATGCGGAAAGATCGTGCCGGTCTCGAGCACCTTGCCGGTGGCGTCCACGATCGCCACCTTGACCCCGGTGCGCAGCCCCGGATCCAGGCCCAGCACGCTGCGCGGACCGGCCGGCGCCGCCAGCAGCAGATCCTTGAGGTTGTCGCCGAACACCTTGATCGCCTCGGCCTCGGCCGCTTCGCGCAGGCGGCCGAACAGCTCCGTCTCCAGATGCGGCAGCAGCTTCACCCGCCAGGTCCAGCGGCACACGTCGGCCAGCCAGGGCTGCGCCTTGCGCGAGCCGCCGATCGCATCGGCCAGGCCGACGATGCCCGCCAGACGAAGCATCGCAGGATGGGGAACCAGTTCGTCGCGTGCCGGCTCCAGCCCCAGCCGCAGCGACAACAGGCTGAGCTGCCGGCCGCGGAACAGCGCCAGCGCACGGTGCGAGGGCGTGCCGGCGATCGGCTCCGCATGGTCGAAATAGTCGCTGAACTTGACCGCCTCGCCACGTTTCTCCTCGACCACCTTGCAGTGGATCCAGCCCTGCGTCCACAGCAGGTCGCGCAGCGCGTCGAGCACATCGGCGCGTTCGGCGAAGCGCTCCGACAGGATGTCGCGGGCCCCGTCCAGCGCTGCCTTGGCGTCGGCCACGGCGCCCTGCCCCTCGGCATCGGGACCGCGCAGGTAACCCAGCGCCTCCTGCTGCGGATCAAGGTCGGGATTGCCGAGC
>DAONCJ010000405.1:0-4193 GCA_035401985.1 Burkholderiaceae bacterium
CAGCGGCCGAACAAGCGGCCGGTGATGTCGGATCTTCGTGAATCGGGCGCGATCGAGCAGGATGCAGACGTAATTCTGTTCATCTACCGCGACGAGGTTTACAACCCGGATTCACCCGACAAGGGCTCGGCCGAGATCATCATCGGCAAGCAGCGGAACGGCCCGATCGGCTCGGTGCGGCTGACCTTCGTGGGCCAGTACACCAAGTTCGAGAATTTCACGTCGGGCTCGATGTAGCCCCCTGCGATGACGACTGCAGCGGTCTGCAGTCGTCGTGAGCGCGCTGCGGCGCTCGGCGCGCTGCCCGTTGCCCGCCGCCTACAGCGCCTCGCTGGCGAAGTCCGCCAGCCTGGACCGCTCGCCGCGCTGCAGCGTGATGTGGCCGCTGTGGGCCCATCCCTTGAAGCGGTCGACCACGTAGGTCAGGCCGGACGAACCCTCGGTGAGGTAAGGCGTGTCGATCTGCGCGATGTTGCCCAGGCAGATCACCTTGGTGCCCGGGCCGGCGCGGGTGATCAGCGTCTTCATCTGCTTGGGCGTGAGGTTCTGCGCCTCGTCGATGATCAGGTACTTGCTGACGAAGGTGCGCCCGCGCATGAACGACATCGCCTTGACCTTGACCCGGCTGCGGATCAGGTCCTGGGTGGCGGAGCGGCCCCATTCGCCGGCGCCGGAGTCGCCATGGTTGAGCACCTCGAGGTTGTCCTCGAGCGCGCCCATCCACGGCTGCATCTTTTCCTCCTCGTTGCCGGGCAGGTAGCCGATGTCCTCGCCCACCGGCACGGTGGCGCGCGTCATGATGATCTCGCTGTAGCGCTTGCCTTCGATCGTCTGGGTAAGGCCCGCAGCGAGCGCCAGCAGCGTCTTGCCGGTGCCCGCCTGGCCGAGCAGCGACACGAAGTCGATCTCGGGGTTCATCAGCAGGTTCAGCGCGAAGTTCTGTTCGCGGTTGCGGGCGGTGATGCCCCAGACGGAGTTCTTGAGGTGGGCGTAGTCGCGCAGCGTCTGCAGCACGGCCGTGCGTCCGCTGATCTCCTTGACCTGTGCAGCCAGCGGCATCTCGCCGTCGAGGTAGACGAACTGGTTGAGCAGCATGCTGCCCACCAGCGGACCGCTGACCCGGTAGTAGGTATAGCCGCCCTGCTGCCAGGACTCGACGCCCTTGCCGTGACGCTCCCAGAAGTTGGCCGGCAGCGCCAGCAGGCCGCTGTAGAGCAGGTCGGTGTCTTCGAGCACCTGGTCGTTGCGGTAATCCTCGGCAGGCAGGCCCAGCGCACGGGCCTTGATGCGCATGTTGATGTCCTTGGACACCAGCACCACTTCGCGACCCGACTGCGACTGCTGAAGCGCGCTGACCACGCCGAGAATTTGGTTGTCCGCCTTGCCGGCCGGCATGCTCTCGGGCAGCAGCGCGACCACCGACTGGGTCTGGAAGAAGATCCGGCCGGTTGCCTCGCGATTGCCCAGCGCCGCTAGCGGCACGCCGCCATCGATCTTGTCGTGGGCCGCCGCGATCAGCGCATCGAGCGAACGGCTGGCCTGGCGCGCATTGCGCGCCACCTCGGACATGCCCTTCTTGTGGCCGTCGAGTTCTTCGAGCGTCATCATCGGCAGATAGATGTCGTGCTCGGCGAAGCGGAACAGGCTGGTCGGATCGTGCATCAGCACATTCGTGTCCAGCACGAACAGCTTGGGCGTGTCGCTGGCAGCGGCGCGCGCACGCGGCTCAGGGGCGCTGGCGGCGACCGGCGTCGCAGGCACCGCGGCGGCGGGCGAACGCGGCCGTGCCACCATCGGGGCGGGCGACACTGCGGCGGCCTGCGGCACAGGCGTCGGCGCGGCAGGCGCGGCAACCGGTGCGGCGACCGGTGCGGCGACCGGCACGGGCGCTCCGGCCGTCTTGCCGACCTGCACCGTGTCGGGGTCGGTGGCATGGGCCGCATTTGCCGTCGGGGCCTGGGCCGACGAGGCTGGCGCGACCCTGCCCTTGGGCGCGCGCACCAGGGCCGACAAGGCGTCACCCGGCACAGAGGGGCTGCTGCGGGCTCCGGCGCCTTGCCGGGACGACGGCCGGCGGCGCACGGGTGCGCCGGTGTCGGCGTCGCGCTCGGCAGCGGACGCAGTGGCGGCCGCCGGAGTGGCGGCAGTCGGCGTCATGGCGGCCGTTGCGGCTGCTGCCGCGGGAGCGGTACCGCCGGCCGGACCGCGGCGCGACCGCGCCGCCGGCGCCGCCGCTTCAGGCGCAGCAGGCGCAATCGACAGTTCGGCGGGCTCGTCGGCGCTCGAGCGCCCCTGCGCGGAGGCTTCCGCAGCCCGGGGCGATCGTGCCCGGGCCTTCACCACCGTCGTGAGATCGAGCAGTGTCGCGGGCTTGGTGGGGGCTTTGGGTAGGGGCATGTGGCAGGCGGGTGCGCCGGCGAATCACCGAAGGTCGGCGGCTCGCGGCAGGGGATTTCTGGAGGGTCTGTTGCGGCGCGTGGCTATGTTTGTGCGGCAGGTACGGAGTGGCAGCAGGGCGTCAGAGTGCCTGCACGCAGGCGAGCACTTCGGCCGCATGCCCGGCCACCTTCACGCCGCGCCATTCGCGGGCGAGGACACCGTGGGCGTCGATCACGAAGGTGGACCGTTCGATGCCACGCACCTGCTTGCCGTACATGTTCTTCATCTTGATGACGCCGAACTGCGTGCAGATCGCCTCATCGGCATCGGACAGCAGTGGAAACGGCAGATCGAGCTTGCTGCGGAAGCCCTCGTGGGAGCGCAGGCTGTCGCGCGACAATCCGGCCACCGTTGCGCCGGCGGCCACGAACTGCGGATGAAGGTCGCGGAAATCGGCGCTCTCGCTGGTACAGCCCGGGGTGTTGTCCTTGGGGTAGAAATACAGCACGACGGGAGTGCCGCGAAGTGCTGACAGCGAGAACTCGCCGGCGGTCGATGCCACGCTGAAATCAGCCACTGTCTTGCCCACTTCCACACTCACGTCGCAGCTCCCGGGTCCGCTCGGCAGGCCCGTCGGCGGGCTTCCGAAATGATGCGACGACGATAGCACAGCGCGCCAGACCGCCGGTCAGGCGGCTGGCGGAATGAGGGCGGCCAGCACGTGCCGGCCCTCGGACATCAGGATGTTGTAGGTACGGCAGGCGGCACCGGTGTCCATGATCTCCACGCCGATGCGGACCTGGGTCAGGCAGGCGTACAGGCGCGGATTGATGAATCGCTGGCGATCGCCGGTGCCCAGCAGGACCACTTCGGGATTCAGGCCGAGCATGGCCTCGAAGTCGGGCGGGCCGAGCTGCTCGACACTGGCGACCTCCCAGGGCCGCACTTCGCCCTGAGCAGAGACGAGCAGGCCGGTGTCGTGCCGCGTGCGGTTGACTTCGAGGTAGCCCGGACCGTAACCCGTGAGCGCGTACTGGGCGCCGTCGGCAAGGGATTGAAGCTTCATGATCGGTCTCGTTTTGACGGTCTAACGTACTGATTATGCTACGATTACAGGTTCTTTACTGGGAGCTGACCATGACTTCGCCGCGCGAGTTCTCTCGCATCAAGCGCCTGCCGCCGTACGTCTTCAACATCACGGCCGAGCTCAAGATGGCCGCCCGCCGGCGCGGCGAGGATGTGATCGACATGAGCATGGGCGATCCCGACGGATCGACCCCCCAGCACATCGTCGACAAGCTCGTCGAGGCCGCCACCAAACCGGACACCCACGGGTATTCGGTTTCCAAGGGCATTCCGCGCCTGCGCAAGGCCATCGCCGACTGGTATCAGCGCCGCTACAACGTCACGATCGACCCTGAAACCGAGGCCATCGTCACCATCGGGTCCAAGGAAGGTCTGGCCCACATGATGCTCGCCACGCTCGACCGCGGCGACGTCGTGCTGGTGCCCAACCCCAGCTATCCGATCCACATCTATGGCGCGGTGATCGCCGGTGCCGAAACCCGCTCGGTGCGGATGACCCCCGGGGTGGACTTCCTGGCCGAGCTGGAACACGCCATCGCCGACAGCAATCCCAAGCCCAAGATGATGATCCTGGGCTTTCCGAGCAATCCCACCGCCATGTGCGTCGACCTTCCGTTCTTCGAGCGCGTGGTCGAGATTGCCAAAGAGCACAACATCATCGTCGTTCACGATCTGGCGTATGCCGACATCGTCTTCGACAACTTCCGTGCGCCCTCCATCATGGAAGT
>DAONCJ010000406.1:0-4176 GCA_035401985.1 Burkholderiaceae bacterium
TCGTGCTGCTCGACCTGAACATGCCGGGCATGAGCGGCCTCGAGTTTCTGCAGCAATTGCGCGCGGATGGTCATCTGCAGCATGAGGTGGTCATCGTGCTGACCACCTCCGACAGTGCGACCGACCGTGAGCTGACACGTCAGGCAAACGTCGCCGCGTACTTCGTCAAGGGACCGGCGGGCCAGCCATTCACGCAACTCGCGCAACTGATCCAATCCTGCCAGTCGACCGTGCCGCATCGATGAGTGCCCATCCTTCCAGCGTCGCTCTGCGCGAGCCGCCCGCTTTGTATCGCCTACTGATTGTCGATGACGATGACGTCGACCGCGAGCGGGTCGTGCGGATGCTGCGCCGCTCGCCGCTTAACGTGCAGGCGCACGAGGCGGCGTCGAGCGCCGAGGCGCTTCAACTGGTTCGCGAGCACGAGTTCGACTGCGTGATGCTGGACAACGACCTGGTCGGCGTCACCGGCACCGAGCTTCTGCCCGCGCTGCAGCAGGAGGCCAGGCGCGCCTGCCCGATCATCATGGTCACCGGCGCGGGCAGTGAGACGCTGGCCGTGCAGGCGCTGCACGAGGGCGCTGCCGACTATCTGACCAAGCTGCAGCTGAGCACCGATGTGCTCGTTCGCGCCATCCAGCGGGCGGTCGAGCACCACCGCATGCAGCTCGAGATCGCCGCGCTGCACAGGCGCCTCGAGGCGCGTGTCGAAGAGCAGGCGCGATTCGCCGCCACACTGGTCGATCACTCGCCGGTGGGCTGTGCGGTCTACCAGGCCGACGGGCTGTGCGTGATGTGCAACGAGGCACTGGCAACGATTGTGCGCAGCACCGTCCACGACACGCTGGCCGCGAGCCTGTGGACCTGGCTCGCGGCCCAGGCGCCCGAACTGAGCGGACTTGCACGTGCCACGCTCGAGGACGGCGAACCGCGCCGCATCGAAGTGGAGCTGCGCGGCCATCCGCGACCGAGCACCCATGTCGACTGCACGCTGGTGCGAAGCCTGCGCGACGGACGTCCTCATCTGCTCCTGTTCGCACACGACATCAGCCGCAAGCGCCATGTGCTGGACGCGCTGGTGCTTGCGAGAGACGCCGCGCAGGATGCCGCGCGGACCAAGAGCAACTTCCTGGCCAACATGAGCCATGAGATCCGCACGCCGATGAATGCGATTGTCGGTCTCAGCCGCCTGGCGCTGGAAGACGAACTTCCCGCCAGTGCGCGCGACTATCTCGACAAGGTCCACAGCTCGGCCAGCGCCTTGATGGGGCTGCTGGACGACGTGCTCGACTATTCCAAGATCGAAGCCGGCAAGCTGCAGTTCGAAGCCCTGCCATTCGATGTGCAGCAGGCGGTGCAGCGGGTGGTCGATGTGTTTGCCGCCCGCATCGACCAGAAGGGACTCGAGTTCGTCGTCGACCTGCCCCCCGACCTGCCACCGAGGCTGATCGGCGACCCCTTGCGCTTGTCGCAGATCCTGAACAATCTGGTCGGCAATGCGGTGAAGTTCACCGCCAGTGGCCATATCCATCTGATCGTGCGCACCGAAAGCGCGACCGGCCCGGGCCGCTGTGCACTTCGCTTCGCGGTGCACGACTCGGGCATCGGGATCGACCCGGCCCATCGGGCGGCGCTGTTCGAGGCGTTCACCCAGGCGGACGGCTCGATCACGCGTCGCTTCGGCGGCAGCGGCCTGGGACTGGCCATCTGCAAGCATCTCGTTGAAATGATGGGCGGGCAGATCGGTGTGGACAGCGAGCACGGCCAGGGCAGCGAGTTCTGGTTCACGGTCGAACTGCCGACGGCGGCGGAGCCCGCGCGGACCGATTACCGTTCCGTCTCCAATCTGCGTGTGCTGCTCGTCGATGGCGGGTCTGTCGCCGGTCAAGTCCTCGAATCGCAGCTCCAGGCCTGGAAGGTCGACGTGGTGCGATGCGCACAGCCACTGTATGCGCTTGAACGGATCGATCGGGCGCGACGAGCGGGCTGTCCCTTCGACGTTCTGCTGATCGACTGGCGTGCCGACGATGCCGAGGGCGTCCGCGCCCTGATGCGGATGCTGCCGCAGCCCAACTTCGGCGAGACACGCAGATTGAGAGTGATCGCGATGGTGACCGCCTTCGGGCGCGACTCGATGGCGCGCCTGCTCGCCGACGACCCGCCGGACGCTGTGCTGCTCAAGCCGGTGCTGGCCTCGCCACTGCTCGAGTCCCTGTTGAAGGTCTGCGAGGCCCACAGCCTGTCGCAGGACATGGCCCCGGCGGGGCGCGACGGCGCCGTGGGCGGCAACCTCGCCACCCAGGCGCAATTGCTCAAGGCGCGGGCCGCTCCGCTGGCCGGAGCGCGCATCCTGCTGGCCGAGGACAATCCGCTGAATCAGCTGGTCGCCCAGCAGATTCTCGAGCGCATGGGCATGTCGGTGACTGTCGCCGGCAATGGCGCCGAGGCACTCGCCCGACTGGAACAGACGGACTCCCCGCCATTCAATGCCGTGCTGATGGACCTGCACATGCCGGTCCTCGATGGCCTCGAAACAACACGGCGGATCCGCTCGCGCATCGAGTGGTCGGCACTGCCGATCATCGGGATGACGGCAGCCGCCATGGCGGAGGACCGTGCCCGCTGTCTGGCTGCCGGGATGCTGGACCACCTGGCCAAGCCGGTCGTGCCCGAGCGGCTGCTCGACATCCTGCTGAAATGGGTCCCACGGCTCGATCGGGCGGGCCGGGTCGACGCCGGTGACCGGGGTGGCTCGTGCGAGCGGGGTTTGGACCAGGGTGACCGGGGTGTTGAGCCGGGTGCGGGGGGCACTCCGGCCGAGGAGGCGACACCCGAACTGTCACATCTCGACGCACCCTCCACCGACACGACAATGCTCAAGGCGCAGTTCGACATCGACGCCCTGCGCAAGCGGGTCATGGGCAACGAGGCACTGGTGTGGCGCCTGCTCGATCGCTTCATCACGCTCGAAGGTGAAACCCACGGACTGCTGAACGACCTGCTGGCCCAGGACAAGCGCGAGGAACTGCAGCGCAAGGCGCACTCGCTGCGCGGCGCCTGCGGTCTGCTCGAACTCGGTTCGGTGGTCCGGGCCTGCGAAGCCGTCGAAGGGGCCATCAGGCGCTCCGAACCCTTCGAAGCGGCGACGCAGGAACTGATCGGCCATCTGGATGCGGCATTGCTGGAGGTCGGTCGGGTGATCGCGAACCGCTCCGCGGGCTGAATCGCCCGATTCGCTAAAGTCGAGCCGCGTCGGGCCGCGTCGGGCCGCGTCGGGTCTGGTCGGGCCCGGCCCGGCCCGGGCGCCGGTATGATGACGGCCATGTCCGGTCCCGATGCCATCGATGCCTGCGTCACGCTGATCGTCGCCTGCGCACGCGGCGGCGTCATCGGGCGCGACAACGCGCTGCCCTGGCGGCTGCCCGAAGATCTCCGGCACTTCAAGGCGACCACGCTCGGTCATGTCCTGATCATGGGCCGGCGCACGTTCGAGTCGATCGGCCGGCCGCTGCCCGGTCGCGTGACGATCGTGGTCACGCGCAATGCGGCCTGGCGGGCCGACGGCTGCCTCACCGCCAACTCGCTCGAGGCGGCTCTGGAATTGGCTCACGCCGAGAACCGGGGTGAGATTTTCATTGCCGGCGGCGCCGACGTGTATCGCCAGGCCATGCCGTTCGCGGCCCGGCTGCTGGTGACCGCCATCGAGATCGATGTGCAGGGCGATGCCCATTTCCCGCCGATCGAGGCGTCACAGTGGCGCGTGCAATCCACGCTCGACCAGCAGGGGGCCAACGGCCTGCGCTACGCAATCGTCGACTACCGCCGGCGCGACTGACGCGGGCGCCGTGTTCCGGGTCGTGGCGCGCCACGCGGCCGAACCAGGGGAACCGGACGAGCCGGTACAATGCACTCGCCGCCTCCGTAGCTCAGTGGATAGAGCATCCCCCTCCTAAGGGGAGGGTCGCACGTTCGATTCGTGCCGGGGGCGCCACGGAAACCCAATACTGGCGCGGTTCTTCGGGCGGTTTCACAGTCCCACCGATTCCGGGGGATGGTCGAGATAGCCGAATCGGTCCCACTTTCGGTCCCACTTTGAAACGCGGCGCCGATAGAATCGCGGGATGCCCGCCTGGCCCGACCTCTCCAGCACCATCAAGCCCATGCGCAGCGCCGGCC
>DAONCJ010000407.1:0-4176 GCA_035401985.1 Burkholderiaceae bacterium
CGAGACATGGCCCGAGACATGGCCCGAGACATGGCCCGAGACATGGCCGGCGAGACATCGCCGGCCCCAAAGATCAGGGCAGGCGGGGCTTGCGCACCGCCCGACATGACTGGCGCCGGGCGACGTCCTGTCGCGGCGCGGCCCGAACTTACGCGGTGGCGTTGCGGACCAGCCGACCCGGCAGCTTGCCGGTGGCCTGGCCTTCACGGTAGGTGACCTCACCGGCGACCACCGTGGCGACGTAGCCGTCTGATGTCTGCTGGAACCGTCGACCACCGGCGGGCAGATCCTTGAGCACGATCGGCGAGTGGACGGCCAGCCGGTCCATGTCGATGATGTTCAGGTCGGCCCGCAGACCGGCGGTGAGCGCACCGCGGTCGTTCATGCCGACGGCGCGCGCGTTGCGTGCCGACAGCAGGTTGACCAGCAGGGGAATCGGCAGGCGGCCGGTGGCGCGGTTGCGCCCCCAGTGCGACAGCATGTACGTGGTGAAGCTCGCGTCGCAGATCGAGCCGACGTGGGCGCCGCCGTCGCCCAGGCCGAACAGCGCCTCGGGGTGACGGAGCTGCTCGGCGCAGGTGTCGAGCGAGCAGTCGGCATAGTTGGCGAAGGGCGCCAGCAGCAATGCGCTTCCTTCGTCTTCGAGCATCAGGTCGTAGGCGGTCTCGAGGGTGCTCTGACCGCGGGCGCGCGCCAGGTGCTCGACCGATTTCTCGACCGGCGGCTCATAGTCGGGCGGGTTGCCCAGGGCGAACACGCGCTCATAGTCGTAGGGCTTCAGATCGACCCGCAGGAACGGGTTGTCGGTCGCCTCGGCCAGGATGCGCCGGCGGATGTCGGGATTGCGCATGGCGGCAACCATCTCAGCGGGCTCGCGCTCGCGCAATGCCAGGAACGTGGGCGAGCCGTGGATCGGGCTGCGATTGGCCTGCAGGCCGAACAGCACGCCCACCGCGCGCGGGGCGACCTGGGCCGCGATGCGGGTGCCGGCCTGCGCCTCCTCGTGGATGCGTGCGAGCACCTTGCGGAAATCTTCAGGCTTGCGATGGCTCTGTGCCAGCGAGATCGAGCACGGACGGCCGCTGGCGCGCGCGATGCGGAACACCATGCCCAGCTCGTCGCCCTGGCTGTAGGCCATGTCGGAGATGATCTGCAGCACGCCGCGGCCGGCGTCTGTCAGGCCGCGGGCGATGCCGGTCAGCTCGTCCTCGGTGGCCTTCAGCGAGGGCGTGGGGTCGCCCTTGATGCTGCGATGGTTCATCGAGCGCGAGGTCGAAAAGCCCAGCGCACCGGCACGCACCGCATCGCGGGTGAGCTCGCGCATCTGGGCGATGTCCTGGGCATTCGCCGGTTCGAGGCGGGTCGCGCGCTCGCCCATCACATAGACGCGCAGGGCGCCGTGGGGCAGCTGAGCAGCGATGTCGATGTCGCGCGGGCGGGCATCGAGGTAGTCCAGATACTGTCCGAACGACTCCCACTGCCACTGCAGGCCCTCGTGCAGTGCTGCGCCGGGGATGTCCTCGACGCCTTCCATCAGCTCGATCAGGCGGTCGTGGTCGGCGGTGCGCACGGGTGCGAAGCCCACGCCGCAGTTGCCCATCACCGCGGTCGTGACGCCGTGCAGGCTGGACGGCTGCATGCGGTCGGCCCAGGTGGCTTGGCCATCGTAGTGCGTGTGGATGTCGACGAAGCCCGGCGTGACGAGTTTGCCGCGGGCGTCGATCTCCTCGCTGCCCGACCCGGCGAACTGCCCGATCGCGGCAATCTGTCCGTCGCGCACGGCGATGTCGCCTTCGCGAAGTTCATTGCCCAGCCCGTCGGCCAGCGTGCCGCCACGAATCACCAGATCGAATGCCTTGCTCATGCGTTTCCCTTTGGTTGAACGGTATTGAGTCAGCGGCGCGCAAACGGCGCCGGCAGGTTGTCCAGATAAGACTGATAGCCCTGCGCGCGCAGCTCGCAGGCAGGGCAGCGGGCACAACCATAGCCCCAGGGGTGGCGCTTTTCGCGCTCACCCAGGTAGCAGGTGTGGGTCTGTTCGCGGATCAGGTCGACCAGTGCATCACCACCGAGGCTGTGCGCGAGCCGCCAGGTGTCGGCCTTGTCGATCCACATCAGCGGGGTCTCGATGACCATCGATGTGTCCAGGCCCAGCGAAAGCGCAACCTGGGTAGCCTTGATGGTGTTGTCGCGGCAGTCCGGGTAGCCCGAGTAGTCGGTCTCGCACATGCCGCACACCAGAACACCGGCGCCGCGGCGATAGGCGGTGGCCGCGGCAAAGCTGAGAAAGATCAGGTTGCGACCGGGCACGAAGGTGCTGGGCAGGCCGTTGTGCTCGAAAGCGATCTGCGTGTCCCGCGTCAGCGCCGTTTCGCTGATCTGGCCGAGCATGCGCAGATCGAGCAGGTGGTCGATGCCCAGACGTTGCGCCCAAGTCGGGTTCATCGCGCGCAGCGCCGCCAGCACGGGTTCGCGGCACTGCAGTTCGACCGCGTGGCGCTGGCCGTAATCGAAGCCGATGGTTTCGACCGATTCGAAGCGCTCGAGCGCCCAGGCCACGCAGGTGGTCGAGTCCTGGCCACCTGAGAACAGGACGATCGCTCGAGAACGGGCGGGTGACGCGGGTGTCATGGGCTGCTGGATCGGGATCATTCGATGATACGTGCCTTTTGAGACGGGCATGCCGGCACCGTATGATCGCCTCTCGTTTCTGGCACTTCACCCCACCATTTTTCGAAGAGTGTTCGCATGTCGATCCCCGTCGCGCCGTCCGAGGTCGTTCCGCGGCCGGCGCCGCACCTCCGGTTCTGGCCCCGGCGCGTCCCTCTCGAGCTGCCCGCCGCCCAGACCACCCTTTGGGACAACCTGGACATCTCGGCGCGACGCTATCCGGACAAATCGGCCTTCGTCTTCTTCGGCCGCCATTTCAGCTACTCCCAGGTTCGCAGCCAGGCGCAGCAGCTGGCCGGCTGGCTGCATCAGGCCGCCGGTGTCCGTGCGGGTGACCGCGTGGTGCTCGCCCTGCAGAACTCGCCGCAGAACGTGATCGCCTATTACGCGCTGCTGCGGCTTCGTGCCGTGGTCGTGCCGGCCAATCCGATGAGCCGCGGCGAGGAGTTCGCCCACTACATAACCGATTCGCAGGCGCGTCTGGCGGTGGGTGCCGCCGATCTGGTGGGCGAATTCGAGCGCGCCCAGGCATTGCTGGCGCCCGGCACGCGGCTCGAGCGGCTGCTGGTCGTCGACTATGCGGACGCAATGCCCGCCGAAATTGCGCCCGACGATGCGCCGCCGGCTGCGTGGCAGTCGTGGCTGCAGCCGACCGTGCAACTTCCGGCCTGGGCTTCCCGCTGGCGCGAAGCGATGGCCGGCCCGTTGCAGCCGCCCCCCTATGACGGCGAGCCCGACGACCTGACAGCCCTTTGCTACACATCGGGCACCACCGGCCAGCCCAAGGGCTGCATGCACACGCACCGCACGATCGGCCACAACGTGCATGCGTCGCAGGTCTGGAACGGCGTGCATGCCGCCGACGTGATGCTGGGCGTGGTCCCGATGTTTCACATCACCGGCATGCTGTTCTCGATGCATGCGCCGATCTGCGCGGGCGCCACCACGATCCTGCTGCCGCGCTGGGATCGCGAACTGGCGGGGCGCCTCATTTCACGTCACCGGGTGAGTTCGTGGGTGAACATTCCGACGATGATCATCGATCTGCTGGCCAGCCCGAACTTCGCCAGCTTCGATCTTTCGAGCCTGCGCTACATCGGCGGGGGCGGGGCGGCGATGCCCCAGGCCGTGGCCGAGCGGCTGAAGGCGCTGTACGGACTGGATTACGTCGAAGGCTACGGCCTGACCGAAACAGCCGCGCCCTCGCACAGCAATCCGCCGGACGCCGCCAAGCTGCAGTGCCTGGGCATCCCCTACATCGGCATCGATGCGCGGGTGATCGATCCCGACACGCTGGCCGAGGTGCCGCAGGGCCAGGCCGGCGAGATCATCATCCACGGTCCGCCCGTGTTCAAGGGCTACTGGCACAGACCGGATGCCACCGAGGCGGCCTTCATCGAGCTCGATGGCAAGCGCTTCTTTCGCACCGGCGATCTCGGGCGCATCGACGAGGACGGCTATTTCTTCATCACCGACCGCCTCAAGCGGATGATCAACGCCAGCGGC
>DAONCJ010000408.1:0-4165 GCA_035401985.1 Burkholderiaceae bacterium
GGCGGGAGGGTCCACACGCCTTCGGGATGGTCCTTCGTGTCCCGGGGATTGGCGTTCACCTCCGAGCGCCCGGCCAGCTGAAATCCCGCCTGCTCGATCAGCGCGATGGCGACGTCCTCGCGCACATAGCCGTTGTGCATCTGCGCCTGCTGCGACTGATCGGTGCGACCGCGGTGATCAACCACGCCCAGCACGCCGCCGGGCTTCAGGGCCCGATGGAACGCGCGCAGGGAGGCCGACAGTTCGTTGCGCTCCATCCAGTTGTGCAGGTTGCGAAAGGTCAGCACGAAGTCCGCCGAGCCTGCCGGCGCGATGGCATGCAGATCGGCGTTGAACGGCGTCACCTCGACCGCGCCATAGAGGTCGGGCTGTGCGCGCAGCCGCTCGAGCAGGCGCTGGTGGTCGGCCAGATAGGCGGGTGGCGCGGAGGCATCGCGGTTGGCTGCGATGTACTGGCCGCGCGCCCGCAGGTAGGGCGCGAGGATCTCCATGTAGTAGCCGCCGCTGCCAGGGAGAATCTCCACGACCCGGCTGTCCGGACGCACTCCGAAGAAGGCCAGCACCGCATCCGGGTGGCGGGCCGCGTCGCGGGCCGTGTTGCGCGGACTGCGGTGGGCGCCCGACAGCAGCGCTGTGAATGGGCCGACGGCGGTCTCGGGTGCCAGGGCTGCCGGCGGCTGCGCCGCCGACCCCGCAGACCGGGCTGCGCACCCCTGCAGACCGATCGTGCACAGCGGCCCCAGAGACAGCAGCAGGGCGCGGCGCCGACGCTCGGGTGCGGACGTGGAATGGCGGCTGGGCATGGCGTGACCTTGCAGGAGGGAGTCGTTCCGACAACAGTACCCTACCTCGGGTGTTCCAGCCCGCGAGCGCATGGCCGTTTGCGCGATCAAGGTCTTGCGCGATGATGTTCGAACCATGAAACCGGTGAGTCGACGCCGGCCATCCTCCAAGGAGACACGATGAACTTTCGCACCCGATCGATGATCAAGGCCGCGCTGGGCGGTGCCGCGGCCGCGCTGCTTGCTGGCGCTGCCGGGCTGGCATGCGCACAGGACTATCCGTCCCGCACGATCAAGCTTCTCTCACCGAGCGCGCCCGGCGGCCTGACCGACATCGTCGCGCGGCTGATCGGCGAACGGCTGTCGCAGAACCTGAAGGTGACGGTGGTGGTCGAAAACCGGCCCGGCGGCACCGGCGCGGTAGCGCTCGATCTGGTGGCCAAGGCGCCGCCGGACGGGTACACGCTGGTGGTCGGCTTCGCGGGCGCCAACGTGATCTACCCGCTGCTCAACGACAAGCTGCCCTTCAATGCGCAACGCGACTTCACGCCGATCACCCAGGTCAGTTCGGGCGGCAATTTTCTGGTGGTGCATCCGTCGGTACCGGTGAACAACGTCAAGGAGTTCATCGCCTACGTGAATGCGCAGCCCAAGGCGCCGACCTACGGCTCGTGGGGCAACGGCTCGGGCGGACATCTCGCCGGCGAGTACCTGAAGCTGTTGACCGGCATCAAGATGGACCACGTTCCGTATCGGTCGAACACGGCGTTGGCCACGGATCTGGCCGGCGGCCACATGCTGCTGGGCTTTCTCGATTCGACCAATGCGATCCAGCAGCGCAAGGCCGGCAAGGTGAAGGTGCTCGCTCAGACCGGTCCGACCCGCGCCACCGGGATGCCCGATGTGCCGACGATGCTCGATCAGGGCGTCAAGTTCGGCGTGGGGGTGTGGACCGGCATCTTCGGGCCGGCCAACATGCCGGCGCCCGTCGTGACAAAGCTCAATGCCGAGATCAATCGGATTCTGCTCGCGCCCGACATGCAGGAGAAATGGCTGGCGCTGTTCGGCAGCGCACCGTCGCCGACGACGCCTGAGGAATTCCGGAAGATCATCGCCGACGACTTCACGCTGTGGCGCCGGGTGATCGCCGAAGGCAAGATCACCCTGTAGCACCCAGGCACGGGCGGGGCGCAGGGCGCCCGCTCACGCCCAGCGGTCAGGCCGGGCGCACGCCGCGCATACGCCGCCAAAGCCAGGCGCCCACCGGCCAGAACATCACCACGAAGGTGCCGATCGCCAGCCACATCGCAATCGGCCGCGTGAAGAACACGGTGGGATCGCCGTCGGATTTGATCATCGATGTGACGAAGTTCTCTTCCATCATCGTGCCCAGCACGACCCCCAGGATGGCGGGGGCCACCGGAAAGCCGTTTTCCTCCAGCACGAAGGCGATCAGCCCGAATGTCAGGATCAGCGCCACGCCGAAGGTGGAGTTGTTGATCGCGAACGAGCCGACGATGCAGAACAGCAGGATGATCGGCATCAGGATGTTGCGCGCCACCTTCAGGATGTTGGTGGCCAGCCGCACCGTGAGCCAGCCCAATGGCACCATCACCAGGTTGGCCAGGATGAACACCAGGAAGATCGCGTAGATGTTCTGGGGGTTGTTCACGAAGATTGTCGGGCCCGGGTTCATGTTCTTCATGTAGAGCACGCCGATCGCGATGGCGGTGATCGAATCGCCCGGGATCCCGAACACGATCGCCGGAATCCACGCGCCGGCCAGCGACGAGTTGTTCGCGGCGCCCGACTCGATGATGCCCTCCACATGTCCGGTGCCGAACTTCTCGGGCTCCTTGGAAAACTTCTTGCTCATTGCATACGACATCCATGAGGCCATGTCGGCGCCCGAGCCCGGCTGGATGCCGATCACCGTGCCCAGCGCGCTGCCGCGCACGAGCGGCCAGCGATACTGCTTGATGAGGCCCCACATGCCGGCAAAGATGTTGCCGATGCGCGCATTGGCGATGACCGGTGACGGGTCCATGTTGACCACGTAGCGCATCAGCTCCGAGATGGCGAACATCCCGACCATCATGGGGATCAGTTCGACCCCGCTCAGCAGCTGCTCGATGCCAAAAGTGAAGCGCGGATGCGCGCCAGGGTTTTCCAGGCCGATGCAGGCGATCAGTAGCCCCAGCAGCAGTGCGATCGACGCCTTCAGCACGCTCGAGTTGCCGATGAACACTGCGCCGGCAAGCCCGAGCACGACCAGCCAGAAGTACTCGAAGGACGAGAATTTGAGCGCGATTTCGGCCAATCCCGGCGAGAACAGGATCATCACCAGCGTGCCGAACAGGCCACCGATGGCGGAGAACACCAGGCCCGCGCCCAGGGCCGTTTCGGCATGGCCCTTGAGCGTCATCGCATAGGCTTCATCGGTGTAAGCCGCCGAAGCCGGTGTGCCGGGAATACGCAGCAGCGCCCCCGGGATGTCCCCGGCAAAGATCGCCATGGCTGTTGCCGTCACGATGGCCGCCACCGCGGGCACGGGCGCCATGAAGAAGGTGATCGGCACCAGCAGCGCGGTCGCCATGGTGGCGGTCAGGCCCGGTATGCAACCCACGAACAGGCCGAAGATGGCCGAGCAGAAGATCACCAGCAGCACATACGGGTCGAACACCAGCCCGAGCGCCTGCATCCAGATGGCAGTTGTCATGGCATCACCAGGCGAAGGGCATCAGCACGCCCCAGGGCAGCGGCACTCGCAGCCCTTTGTAGAAAAGCGTGTGGATGACCAGCGTGGCAATGAGCGCCACAGGCAGGATCATCCGGTGACGCACGCCGAGCGTCAGAAACATGGCGCTCAGCACCAGCATCGCGGTGATCAGGAAGCCCAGCCAGTTCGAAGTCAGGATGTAGAACAGCAGGCAGCCGATCGTGACCAGGAAGCTGCGCAGATGCGGCCACGAGCGCAGCCACGGGCCGGGGGTGATCCAGCGTTCGTGGGCCCGCTTCTCGCGCAGGCCGCGCACGATCAGCGCGATAGCGCAGCCGCCCAGCAGGATGGCCAGCAGGCCGGGAAAGGCCCCGGGCCCGATGTTCTGGCCCGGAATCATCGGGAAACCCTGGATGTTGACCAGGATGGCAATGGCCAGCGCGAGCAGCGCCGTGCCGCTCAACGCGTCGTTGAATTTCACGGCTTACTGCTTGCCGATCATTTGACCAGACCGACCGTCTTCATCACGGCGGCCATGTCGGCATCGCCCTTGGCCATGAACCGGCCGAACTCTTCCGAGTTGCCCCACAGCATGCCGAAGCCGCGCTGGACCATGAAGTCCTTGTAGTCCTTGCTGTCGTACACGCGCATGACCGCCGCTGTG
>DAONCJ010000409.1:0-4161 GCA_035401985.1 Burkholderiaceae bacterium
CGTGGTGGTACCGGAGGTGGCACTCGTCACTGATTCGATCGCGTTGGTCTGAGCCACCGAGACGCCGCACCAGGCTGCGAGGAACACGGCGCACAGTGCGCCGAACAATCGACCTGACAACCAGCCAGCCGCGCGAACATCGGTCATTTCCTGCCCTCCTGCAGTCGCAGCGCGCTATCGCGCTCGACCCAATCGCCGGCCGCGTCCTGCACCAGCTCCTTGAGTGTCACTTCGCTTTCAGTGACACGAACAATCCGACCGAAATTCTGGCCAGCGTAATTTCCGACCTTGGCCTGATAGACCATGGCCTCGACCTGAAGCAGGGCGAAATCGTTCCTGCCGTTGGTCATGTGGCCAACCATCCTGATGTTGTCCAGCGGAAAACTTTCGAGCGTCTCGCGACGGCGGGCGGTGTCCGGCTTCAGGCCGTTGCCCTTGGCAGGAGCCGACTGCGCGATGGCGAGTGCCAGCTTCGCCTGCGAGAACGGATCGGCCAGCGCCGCGTTCTCGTAGCGAAACGGTTCAAATTTCTTGGGCGCCGGGATCGTGTCCTTGTTGACAGGGGTCGCCGCGCGCTGCTGGTCCATCCAGCCGCGCAGTTCCTCCTGCTCGTCGCCGCAGGCGGCCAGCGCCAGGCCGACACAGACGAGTCCGATCAGTTTGTTCGCGTTCATTTCTTGCCCACCTCGCCCCCGGCTGCCGAGGGATTCTTCGCCTTGTTGGCCTTGATGGCTTCGCGCCGTCCCTGGTCGATCTCTTCCTTGTCGAGGTAACGGAAGGTCTTGGCGACCGCCTCGAGGGTGAGCTGACCGGACTTGTCGTTGGCCTGCAGATTGACGTTGTTCAGCGTGACGATCCGGGCCAGGTTGGAGATGTCGCTGGCGAAGCCGCCGAGGTCGTGATACGCGCCACCCAGCTTGATCGAGATCGGCAGCTCGGCATAAAACTCCTTCACCACCACCTGACCGGGCTTGAACAGCTCGAACTGCAGGCCGCGGCTGACGCCGGCCTGATTGATGTCCGACAGCAGCGCGTCCATCTCGGCCTTGCTGGGCAGCTGCTTCTCGAGCTGGTGCACGTACAGCGAGACCTGCTGCTTCTGCTTGCGCAGCGCATCGAGGTTCACCGCCTGCTTGAGCTTGTCGATGTACTGGTTCTTGAGCTGCACTTCGCGCAGTTCGCCCGCCTCGAGTTCCTCGAGCTGGCCGCGCCAGTAGCCGCCATAGGCCAGGCCCATGACGCCGGCGAAGGCGGCGATCAGCAGCGCGCCGCGCGGCACCGCCGGCCACAGACCGGGGTGACGGCTCTGCAGCCCGCGGAACTGCTGGGAAATGCGGCTGAAATCGATCTTCACACTTTGCTTTGCCATGATCGACTCACTTGCCCGCGCTGTTGCCAGCGCCGTTCGCGGCCAGCGGCGCGGGCGCCTCGCCGGCCTGTGCCACCGGCTTGACAGGCGGCTTGGCGCCCGGCTTGGCCGGATCCGTGACGACCGGCGCCTTCACCAGCGCTGTCATCGAAAACTCGAACACCCTGCGGGCGTCCTTGCCGAGCGCCGCCACGGCCGGATTGCCGGCCTGGGGCAGCGAGGTGGCCTTGATCTCGACCAGTTCCGGGCGCTCGAGCCACGGCGTGTCGTTGGCCAGGCCGCGCAGCAGCGCCGAGACGTGCTCGTTGGACTGCGCCAGGCCGATCAGGACGACCTTGCGTTCTTCCTGGCGCATCTGCTTGTAGTAGATGCCGGTGGGCGTGTGCTTGACCAGTTCATCGAGCACGTGGACCGGCAGGGTGCGATCGCGCTGCAGGTTTTCGACGGCATGCTGACGCGCGGTCAGCGAGTCGATCTCCTGCTTGAGCAGCGCGATCTCCTTGATCTGGCCGTCCAGCTTCTCGTTTTCCTTGACGATGAAATCGTTGCGCGCCTGCTGGGCATCGATCCGGTTGCTGATACCGAAGGCGATCGACAGCGCGACCGCCCCGGCCAGCAGCACCGTCAGCACCGCGAGACCGACGAAATCCTTCTTGCGCCGCTCGCGGCGCATCTCCCGGTGCGGGAGCAGATTGATGCGAATCATGCGTCGAACCTCCGCAAGGCCAGACCGCAGGCGGTCACCAGCGCCGGAGCATCCAGGCGCAGCTGCCGCTCGCGAATCGAATCGGCGATTTCCATTCCCTGGAACGGACTGAGGATCTCGGTCGGCACCTCAGTGCGTTCGGCGATCGATTCGCACAGACCCGGGACGACACACGAGCCCCCGATCAGGTAAATCCGATCGACGCGCGCATACGGCGTCGAGGTGAAGAAAAACTGCAGCGCGCGCGCAACATCGGCCACACCCTGCTCGATGAACGGCTGAAGCACATCGGTCTGATAGTTCTCGGGCAGCTCGCCGGTCTTCTTCTTGACCTCGGCCTCTTCAGGGCTCAGCCCGTACAGGCGCATCAGGTCCTGGGTGAGCTGCTGGCCGCCGAAGCTCTGCTCGCGCTCGAAGATCGTCTGGCCGTTGAGCACGATCGACACCCCGGTCACCATCTGGCCGATGTCGAACACCGCGATGATCTGGCCCTGACCGCCATTGGGCAGGAAGGCCGACACATGGTCGACCGCCATCCGGGAGGCGTACGAGTCGATGTCCACCACGACGGGGCGCAGGCCGCACATTTCGGCGACTGCCACCCTGTCCTCGACCTTCTCCTTGCGGGATGCGGCCAGCAGCACCTCGACCTCGTCCGGATCCGCGGCCGACGGCCCCAGGATCTGGAAATCGAGGTTCACTTCCTCGATCGCAAAGGGAATGTACTGGCTGGCTTCCGACTCGACCTGAAGCTCGTAGTCTTCCTCGGGAAGTCCGGCCGGCAGTGCGATCCGCTTGGTGATCACCGCCGACGAAGGCATCGCCATCGCGACCTCCCGCGTCCGCGTGCTCATGCGGCGCATGGCGCGGCCGAGCGCTTCGGCGACCTGCTCGGGGCGCTCGATGTTGCCATCGGTGACGGCCCCGCGCTCGATCGGTTCGATGGCGTAGCGCTGCAGCCGCATGGCCGCCTTCTGGCCTGGGACCAGTTCGACGACTTTGACGCTGGACGCACTCAGGTCGATCCCCAGGAGAGCGGGCTGCGACCGTTTGACGAAATTGGGAAGATTAAGCCCCACTTGAACCTCTCGAAAACCCAAAAAAGCCTTAAAAACAAAGGATTTACGTGGGTTTTATCAAATGTACTTTAAATGCTAGCAACCGTGTTTGCCTACTGTAAAGACTTTTGTCGGGCCGGACACATGACGCGACACCCTTCCGTCGTGCGCCGCCGACCATCCGGCGACTTGTGACTTTTGTCGCATTCCGCCAGGGTTTGCGTGGTCGATTTAAGGGAATGGGCGGAGAAACCCGACCACCCGCAGTCGTAGCCGGCAGCAGGGACCGCCGCCCCGTATAATCCGGGCGCCCAACCAGGCGGCTTTCGACTTGAGGCCGCGCGGGCAGCCATGCCGAGCCAACCCAAACCCAAAGCGCCCCGTCCCGCTCGCCCGTCCATGCTTTCATGGTCGAGGGCCACGGCGCTTGTGATCGCCGTGCCGGCCGGCCTGGCGCTGGCGGGCGTGCTGGCCGTGTCCATCGCGGTACTGCTGGCCAATGACCGCCTGCCGCCGCTGGACGCACTGACCGACTACCGTCCGAAGGTGCCCCTGCGCGTCTACACGGCCGACGGCCAGCTGATTGGTGAATTCGGCGAGGAACGCCGAAGTGTCGTGCGGATCTCCGACGTGCCGGCCCTGATGAAAAACGCCGTGCTGGCCGCCGAGGACGCGCGGTTTTTCGAGCACGGAGGCATCGATTTCAAGGGAATCGCGCGCGCCGCAGTGTCGAACCTGGTGTCAGGGGGACGTGACCAGGGCGCCAGCACGATCACCCAGCAGCTGGCAAAAAACTTCTATCTGTCCAGCGAGAAAACCTACACGCGCAAGATTTACGAAGCGCTGCTGGCGCTGCGAATCGAGGAAAACCTGACGAAGGATCAGATCCTCGAGATCTACATGAACCAGATTTTCCTGGGCAAACGCGCCCACGGATTTGCATCGGCGGCTCAGATTTATTTTGGCAAGACGCTGAATCAGCTCACGCCGGCCGAAGCGGCAATGCTGGCGGGACTGCCGAAGGCGCC
>DAONCJ010000410.1:0-4154 GCA_035401985.1 Burkholderiaceae bacterium
GAGGGATGGATGCCGTTGAATCGTACGCAAAGGGTTGACCGATGAGTGCCGTCGACTCGGCACAGATCGCGGGCTGGGCGCGCGAGCTTGGCTTCGGTTCAGCCGGCGTGGCGGGCATCGACCTGGCACAGGCCGAGCCTGGACTGCAGGAATGGCTGGCGCAGGGCTGGCACGGCGAGATGGATTATATGGCTCGCCATGGTCTGCGCCGGGCGCGGCCGGCCGAGCTCGTGCCCGGAACGCTGAGCGTGGTGATGGTGACGATGGACTATGCGCCCAAGGATCCGCAGTGGCGCGAGCACGCGTGGCAGACCCTGGCGAGCGACGAGCGCGCCTATGTCTCGCGCTATGCCCTGGGCCGCGACTATCACAAGGTGGTCCGGTCGCGGCTGCAGAAGCTGGCCGAACGCCTGACCACGGTGGCCGGCCCGCTCGGCTTCCGGGTGTTCTGCGACTCGGCTCCGGTGCTCGAGGTGGCGCTGGCCGAGCGCGCCGGGCTCGGCTGGCGCGGCAAGCACACGCTGCTGCTCGACCGCAGCCGCGGCTCGAGCTTCTTTCTGGGCACGTTGTACACCAGTCTGCCGCTGGCGCCGGATGCACCGGCCACCGATCACTGCGGCAGTTGCGAGCGGTGTCTGAGCGCCTGCCCGACCGGGGCGATCGTGGCGCCGTATCGGCTGGATGCGCGGCGCTGCATCTCGTACCTCACGATCGAGCTGGCCGGGCCGATCCCGGTCGAATTGCGCCCGGCACTGGGCAATCGCATCTATGGATGCGACGACTGCCAGCTGGTTTGCCCGTGGAACCGCTATGCGCAGGCCGCGGCCGTGCCGGATTTCGCGCCACGCCATGCATTGGACAGCGCCTCGCTGGTCGAACTGTTCGACTGGAGCGCCGATCAGTTCGACGAACGGATGGCCGGCTCGGCGATCCGGCGGATCGGCCACGAACGCTGGCTGCGCAACATCGCGGTGGCGCTGGGCAATGTCGGCGAAGCCGGCCGGGAGGCGGCACTGCAGGCACTGCGCACGCGGAGCGACGACCCATCGCCGCTGGTCCGTGAGCACGTGCTGTGGGCGATCGAGCGGCTCGAAGGGGGCGCCGCGCCCACCTGATGCGTGGCGCCGCTCAGGCCGGCCACTGCCAGTCGGCGTAACGCTCGCGCAGCTTTGCCTTGAAGAACTTGCCGGTCGAGGTGCGCGGAATCGCGTCAATGAACTCGTAGGCGTCGGGCACCTGCCAGCGCGCGAAGCGTGACGCGAGGAATTCGCGCAGCGTCGCCGTGTCCACGGTCTGGCCCGGCTTGCAGACCACGCAGGCCAGCGGCCGTTCGGCCCACTTCGGATGGCTGACTGCAATGACGGCGGCCTCGGCCACGGCCGGGTGCGCCATGATCGCGTTCTCGAGGTCGACCGAGCTGATCCACTCGCCGCCCGATTTGATCAGATCCTTCGTGCGATCCGACAGCCGCACATAGGCGTACTCGTCGACCGCGGCGACGTCGCCGGTGCGCAGCCAGCCGTCGTCGGTGAACTTCTCGGGATCGCGCTCGACGTTGTGGTACGAGCCGGTGATGTAGGGTCCGCGCACCTGCAGTTCGCCGACATCCTTGTTGTTCCAGGCGCACTCGTCCCCCGATTCGCCGACGATCCGCAGATCGACCAGCGGCACCGGCACGCCCTGCATGGCCATGCGGGCGAACGCCTCGTCCTCGGTCTGGCCCGCGAGCTCCGCCTTCTGATACGCCATCGTCGCCATCGGAGAGGTCTCGGTCATGCCCCAGGCCTGCTTGATCAGGATGTGGTGCCGGGCGAACGCACGGATCAGCGACTCGGGCACCGCCGAGCCTCCGACCAGGCTGCGCATTCCGGCGGGCAGTTTCCAACGGCCCGGGTTGGCCTCGAAATTCTGGATCAAGGTCAGCCAGATCGTCGGCACGCCCAGCGACAGCGTCGGCGGATCGACCTGCATCTGGTCGAGCAGGTCGTCGGCATGCAGATGCGGACCCGGAAACACCAGCTTGGCGCCGACCATGATCGAGATGTACGGGATGCCCCAGGAGTTGGCGTGGAACATCGGCGTGACCGGGAACACCACGTCCTGGTTCGACAACGCGGACTGGTCGGGCAGCGCCGCGACCAGCGAGTGCAGCACGGTCGAGCGATGGGAGTACACAACGCCCTTCGGGCGCCCCGTCGTGCCCGAGGTGTAGCACATCGCGATCGGGTCGTTCTCGTCGTGCGCCGCGTACTCGAAGTCGGCCGGAGCCTCGCGCAGCATCTGTTCGTAGTCGACGAATCCGGCAGGCACAGGCGCGCCGCTGAACGGAAAGACGATCACCTTCTCGAAGCGGTGCAGCGCCTTGAACTGCTCGTACAGCGGCAGCAGGATGTCGTCGATGATGAGAAAGCGGTCTTCGGCATGGCCGGCGATCCAGCCGATCTCATCGGGCGAGAGCCGCAGGTTAAGCGTGTGCATCACGCCGCCGGCGGCCGGGGTGCCCAGATAGCACTCCAGGTGCGCATGGTGGTTCCAGCACAGCGTGGCCACCCGGTCGCCCTTGCGCAGTCCCGCGGCCAGCAGTGCCGAGGCGAGCTGCCGGGTGCGCCGGTAGTAGTCGGCATAGGTGTGCCGGACATACGACTTGTCGGGCATGCGCGAGACGATCTCGGTGCGCGGGAACAGCTTGCCCGCGCGCTCGAGGAAGTGGTTCAGGGACAGGGGAACGTTCTGCATCGTGGCGCGCATGGGTGTCTCCAGGGATCTCCGCAGGTGGGTATTCGTATCAATCCGTCGCAAGCCGCATCAATCTATCGCAAGCGCCGCCCGTCCGGCGAATTGCGCCCGGGCGCCCAGCGCTTCCTCGATGCGCAGGCATTCGTTCCATTTCGCCATGCGCTCGGACCGCGCGAACGATCCGACCTTCAACTGAGCGGCGTTCCAGCCCACGGCGAGATGCGCGATCGCCACGTCCTCGGTCTCACCCGAGCGGGCCGAGACCACGGTCGACCAGCCGGCGCGGCGGGCGGCCTGCATGGCTGAGAGCGTCTCGCTGACCGTGCCGGCCTGGTTGGGCTTGATCAGTGCGCAGTTGCAGGCAGGCAGCGCCGCGGCGTGCTCGATGCGAGCCGCGGCTGTCACCAGATAGTCGTCGCCGATGATCTGCACCCGGCGCCCGAAGCGCCGGGTGAACTCGACCATGCCGGCGTCGTCGTCCTCGGCCAGCGGGTCTTCGATCGAGACGATCGGGTAAGCGTCCAGCCAGCCGCCGAGCAGATCGATGAGCTGTGCGGTGTCGAGTTCACGGGTTTCGAGCGCCAGACGGTAACGCCCGTTGCTGCCGAACTCGGAGGCGGCGATGTCCAGCGAGATCGCCATGTCGGTTCCCGGCCGAAGCCCTGCGTGCTCGATCGCGCGCACCAGCATGCCGAGCGCCTCGTCGTTGGCCGCGAAGGCCGGCCAGTAGCCGCCCTCGTCGGCCACGCCCTGGCGTTTGCCGGCGGCCTGCATCAGTGCCCCGGCCGCGGCATAGACCTCGGCCGTCATCTCCAGCGCCTGGGCAAAGCTCGCGGCGCCCAGCGGCATCACCATGAAATCCTGGATGTCGACCCGGCGCCCGGCATGCGCTCCGCCGCCGAAAATCTGGATCTCGGGCAGCGGCAGCGAGACCGGATCGTCGCCCGCCAGATGACGCCACAGCGGCAGGCCGCGGGCTGTGGCGGCGGCCTGCAGCACGGCGAGGCTGGTCGCCACGATGGCATTGCCGCCGAGCCGGGCCTTGGCCGGGGTGCCGTCGCAGGCAATCAGGGCACCATCCACGCCGGCCTGATCGGCTGCGTCGCGACCGTGCAGCAGCGCGGCGATTTCGCCGTTCATGCCAGCCACCGCCAGGCCGACATCGAGGCCGCCCAGCCGTGTGCCGCCATCGCGCAGTTCGAGTGCCTCGCGCGAGCCGCGCGAAGCGCCGGCGGGGGCGATCGCACGACCGACACTGCCGTCGCCCAGTGTCACCTCGGCCTCGACCGTCGGGCGGCCCCGCGAGTCCCATACCCGGCGACCGCGAACATGGGTGATCCGGGTGTCCTGCTGGCCGGCGGGCTGGGGCATGGTGGCGGGGCTTTCGAGAGGGCGGGGAAGGGCGGCGGGTCGGTCGG
>DAONCJ010000411.1:0-4140 GCA_035401985.1 Burkholderiaceae bacterium
GCCCCGGCGTGCCCGCGGACATGGGCATCGACGGACCGTCGCTGTGCGCGCGCCATCCGCGGCTCATCTACTGCGAGATCTCCGCCTTTGGTCACCAGGGCCCGTTGAAGCTGCGTCCCGGCTATGAGCCGCTGATCCAGGCGTTCAGCGGGTTGTCCAGCACCAATGGCGGACCGGACGATCCGCCGATCCGCATCGGCGCCTCGGTCTGTGACCAGGGCACGGGCATGTGGGCGGTCATTGGCGCGCTCAGCCTGCTGCAGCAGCGCCATCGAACCGGCCGTGGTGGTGTGGTCCAGGCGTCGCTGCTCGAAACCGCCCTGGTCTGGAACGCACAGCGCGCCGACGCCTTCGCGCTGACCGGCGAGATGCCGCCGCGACATGCGTCCGGCCATCCGAGTCTGGTGCCCTACGAAGCCTTCGACGCGGCCGACGGGCCGCTGCTCATCTGCTGCGGCAACGACCGGCTGTTCGCCAAGCTGGCCGCCGAACTGGGCCAGCCGCAATGGAGCTCCGATCCGCGCTTCGCGACCAATCGGGCGCGACTGGCCAACAAGGCCGCGCTGTTCGAGCTGCTGTGTCCGCTGCTGCGGGCCGGACCGCGAGATGGCTGGATCGAGCGCTTCGAGGCGGTCGGCGTGCCGTGCTCGCCGATTCTCACGGTGCCCGAGGTGCTGCGTCAGCCGCAGGTCAAGGCGCTCGGCATGGACCAGAAGGTGCCAGGCGAAGATTTCTCGCTGACCGGCCTGCCACTGAACTTCGACGGCGTGCGGCCGGGCTTTCAGCGCGGCGCACCGGTGCTCGGGGCCGACAATGCGGCCTATGGCATGCCGCCGGCACCGGGGGCCTGAACGAAGCAGCGCAGATTCAGACGAATCAGCCGACCACAGGCCGGATCCAGTCGCTGTCCGCCTCGCGATCGAGTCGCCCCAGCGTGCCGAGCAGCGCCTCGGCCTGGCTGCTGCCCAGCCCGCCCTCCCGGGCGCAATCCAGGAACTTCGCGGCCACCTCGTCGGCCGACAGCGGCAGCAGATAGGAGCCGCGCGGCTCGGACACCGGTCCGCTGTCCAGCGTGCGGCCGTCGTGCGTCTTCACCACCACCCGGTCGGCCACCGCATGGCCCGTGACGGGATCTTCGATCGGATCGATCTGCACACTGACCCGTTCGAAAAGCGCCTGCACCGGCGCGCTCTGCACGAAGGCGTCGGTGTGTTCGGCCAGTCCGAGCCGACCGGCGACCAGGGCGCCCGCCATCGCGAACTCGATGCTGAACTTGCCCTGCAGACCGGTGCGCGGCTGATGATGGCGCAGCGTCAGCGCATTGCGCTCGCTCATGCCGACGGTGATCGAAGCAACCTGCGAGGGTTCGAGGTGATGGGCGGCGCGCAGCGCCAGCAGGCCATCGAGCGGCTTGTGCGTGCAGTAGCACGACGGGTATTTCTTGAGGCTCACGCCGTGGCGCAGCACCTGCCATGGCGAGCCCGCCGTCACCGGCCGTTGCACATCCACCTGGCCCGCCGGCGATAGCGCCGACAGAAAGCCGCGCGGATGCTCGAGTGCGTCCTCGGCCGCGGTGAAGCCGCCCGCGGCAAGGCGCGCCGACAGCACGCCGGCGTGCGCCGCCCGGCCCGCGTGATACGGCTTGGTCATCGAGCCGAAGTTGGCCATCAGTCCGCCGGCGTGCGAGGCGGCCAGGGCGAGAGCATGGGCCGTACGGCGAGGGTCCAGACCGCGCAGCGAAGCGCAGGCTGCCGCTGCCGCCACGGGTCCGAAGACCGCGGTCGGGTGCCAGCCCTTCAACGAGTGCTGCGCTTCATCGCGGTAGATCAGCTCGGCCCAGGTCTCGTAGCCGATCACCCAGGCGGCCAGCATCCGCTCGCCCGAAGCATTCAGCGACTGACCTTCGGCGAGGATGGCCGGCACCAGCACCGCGCTGGGGTGACCGCGCAGCGCGACGTCGTCGAAGTCGAGCGCATGGGCGGCCGTGCCGTTGATCCAGGCCGCCTCGGGCGCGCTGGCGCGCCGCGGCCCGAACAGCACTTGAGCATCGGTGCCGCGCGGTTCGAGCGTCGCGAGCAGCGTCTGCGGCGCGACATCGAGGCGCCCGGCCAGCGTGACGCCGACGCAGTCGATGAAGCAGGTGCGGGCCAGGGCGATCGCTTCGGCGGGCATCTGCGCGAAGCGCGCGCCGGCGATCCATTGGGCCAGCGCTCGGGTTATCGGGTAGGCGGCGGGTGCGCTCATGGGTGTGCTCATTCGACGGCCAGACCGAGTTCGCGGGTCAGTCCGCGGTAGGCGGGCCAGACCTGATCGATGAACCGGCGCAGTTCGTCGCCGACGATCGGACCGCTGTCCAGTCCGAGCTGATCGATCAGAGCCTTCACACGCGGCGATTGCTGCGCCGACTCGTGGGCAAGCTGTGCCAGGCGGTTGACCACCTCGGGCGGCGTGCCGGTCGGCGCCAGCAGCAGATTGCATTCGGCGAGGCTCTGGAAGGCCGGTCCGGTGAACCCTTCATCGACCCAGGTCGGCACGCCAGGCAGCTTGCTCGAACGGCTGCCGTAGGTGATCACGAAGGGGCGGATGGAGCCGCGCTGGATCGAGGCGCCCAGGCCGGCCAGCGAACCGCCGCCCAGGTCGATCTGGCCGGCAAGCAGGTCGACCATCATCGGTCCGGTACCCTTGTAGTTGACGATGTCGAACTTCGCGCCGGTCTGCCGGGCCAACTGCAGCATCATCAGGTGCCAGCCCGAGGCGATGCCGTAATTGCCGACCGTGACCGGCCGCTTGCGAGCCAGTTCGATCAGCTCCTTCAGGTTGGCGACCGGCAGGTCCTTCTTCATGGCGCCCACCCCCACGCCGGTGCTCAAGGCGGCGATCGGGACCAGATCGCGGCTGGTGTCCAGCGGCACCTTCTTCAGCAGCACCGGCGCCTGCGCCAGATTGCTGTGCAGCGTCATCAGCAGCGTGTGGCCGTCGGCCGGCGAGCGCGCGACCATCTCGGCGGCGATCATGCCCAGCCCGCCCGGCTTGTTCTCCACCGTCACCGCCACGCCCAGCCGGGTCGAGAAGTAGTCGGCATAGCTGCGGGCCGTGGCGTCGTTGGACGCGCCAGGGGCCTGGGCGGCGATGATGCGGATCGGCTTGGCCGGCCAGGCCTGCGCCTGAGCGGCGCGCTGCCATGCAGTGGCGGTCAGTGCCGCGGGACCCAGGACCAGCAGGCGGCGCCGGCTGCGGTGCGAAATCACAGGAAATGTCGGGGGAGTGTCTTGCATCATGCATCCTTGCGGAAATGGCGTGCGTCAGGCGGTCAGCGCCCGATACACCTTGCTCAGTGCCTTGGGCAGGTCGGCGACTTCATCGATCACCAGATAGCGCTCGTCGGGGCACATGCGCCTCAAGTAGTCGTAGCCGGCCGGATCGATCGTCACACAGAAGGTCTGCACGCCCTTGCGCTCGGCTTCGCGCAGCGCGGCGGCGGTGTCCTGGATGCCGTATTCGTCGTCGTTGCGATCGGGTCCGTAATCGCAGTCCTGCGGGTAGCCGTCTGAGACGATGATCATCACCTTCATCCGCGCGCCCTCGCGGTCGAGCTTGGCCAGCGCATGGCGGATCGCCGGACCCATCCGGGTCGAGCGCCGGGGCTGCATCGCAGCCATTGCGGCCCAGCTTCGCGAAGACAATCGGTCGTTGAACTCCTTGGCCACATGGAACTCGACATCGTGCCGGCCATAGCCCGAGAAGCCATAGATCGCGAAGGCGTCGCCGAGGGTCTCGAGGGCTTCGCTCATCAGCGCCAGCGATTCCTTGGCGACATCGATGACACGACGCTTCGGACCCGGTTCCTCGGGTTCCTCGATGTCGTTCCAGAACGCGTAGACGAACTCGCCGTCGGCGGGCGGGGCCGGCTTGGGCGGTGGTGGTGGCGCCTGCGGATCGGGCACCGGGAAGTCGGTCGAGGCGCTCATGTCGAGCAGGAACGCGGCCGCCACTTCGCGCAGCGCCCGGTCGCGCCGACGGTAGAGATGCTCGTCGGTCGCATAGCCGGCACGCCGGTCGATGGCGGCCTCGATGATGCCGTCGAGCTCCAGTTCCTCGCCATCGCTGACGCGACGCACCCGCTGGTCCGACTCGGGCTTG
>DAONCJ010000412.1:0-4135 GCA_035401985.1 Burkholderiaceae bacterium
CCCTGCCGTCACCGGCACCAATCTGTTCGATCACATCCGCAACATGATGCCGACCACGATTCCGGCAATGCTGATCGCCTTCCTCATCTACCTGATCGCCGGGTACGAGCTCGTCGATGGCCGCCCGGTGGACTTCGGCAAGATCGAGACCATCACCCGTGGCCTTGAGCAGAATTTCAACCTGTCATGGGTCGCGTTGCTGCCTGCTGCGCTGGTGCTGCTGCTGGCACTGAAGAAGATGCCGGCCATTCCGTCGCTGTTCGCTGGCGCCGTCGCCGGCGCGGTGATGGCGATGACACTTCAGGGTTCCGGCCTGCACGACGTGTTCGCCTACATGCAAAGCGGCTACTCGATCGAGACCGGCGTCAAGGAAATCGACAGCCTGCTCAACCGTGGCGGCATCCAGTCGATGACCTGGGTCATCACCCTGGTGCTGATCGCGCTCGGCTTTGGCGGCGCACTCGAACATACGGGCTGCCTCCAGGTCATCGTCGAGTCCCTGCTCAAGCGCGCACGCAGCTTCGGTTCGATGCAGGCCGCCGCCGTGGGCACCGCCGTTGCCACCAACCTCGTCGCCGGCGACCCCTATCTGTCGATCGCGCTGCCCGGGCGCATGTTTGCCCCCGCCTACCGCGGCAAGGGTTACTCAACCCTGAACCTGTCCCGTGCCATCGAAGAAGGCGGCACCCTGATCTCGCCGCTCGTGCCCTGGAATGCAGGTGGGGCGATCGTCATCACCGCGCTGGGTCTGGGCGTGGCCGACGGCAACTTCGACAACCTGCTCTACATCCCGCTTGCTTTCGCGTGCTGGATGTCACCGGTGATCGGTATCATTTATGCTTACCTTGGCTGGTTCTCTCCCAAGGCCAGTGCTGCAGAGAAGCAGCGCTGGCACGATCTGGGCGAAGCCATCCAGATCATGAACCCCAAGCTGGCACAACAGGCCTGAAGCCCAGCCTGGCAACCGGCTGACCCGCCAGCACACGATCCGGGGGCCTGTTCGCCCCCGGATCGTGTGGCCGCGGCAGAGTGCACAAGGCGTGGAATGAGCAACGGCGAGCAGTCAAAGACCGAACAGACCCCCGGCAACCGGCACTTCAACAGCCGCCTGCGCCACAGCAATCAGGCGTATCTGCTTGCGCGTCAGAACGACAACGAACACCCCCCGATCAGCCGGCGCATCGTCTTTGTGCTGCTCGAACACTTTTCGATGATGGCCTTTACCGGCGCGGTGGACACCATCGTCACCGCCAACCTGCTGAGCCGTACGCCCCTGTATCGCTTCCAGGCCTACAGCCTGGAGGGCAGCGCGGTGCTCAGCGACCTGGGCATCAACATCTCGGTCGACGGCGAGCTGAAATCACTCGACGCCAACGACCTCGACATGCTGATCGTCTGTGGTGGCTACCGCTCTGATCTGACTGCGCACCGCCCGGTACTTGAACGCCTGCGTGCGCTCGCCTGGCACACGTTGACCATGGGCGGGCTGTGGAACGGCAGCTATCTGCTGGCCCAGGCCGGCCTGCTCGATGGCTACGCGTGCACCGTGCACCCGGACAGCCGCGCCGGCTTCGAAGAGAGCTTCCCGCGCGTGAAGCTGCTCCCCATGCCCTTCGTCATCGACCGCGACCGCATCTCTTCGGCCGGAGCCAACAGCGCCCTGAGCATGATGCTGGCCGTCATCCGCCATCAGCATGGCGACGACGTGGTGCGTGGAATCGAAGAAATCCTGGCCTGTGATCGGGTCGCTGACGACATCCCCGACCGTCCGATGTCCATCCTCGAAGGCAGCGCCACGCTGCCCGACGCCCTGCGCGCAATCCTCAAGCTGATGGAGAGCAATATCGAGGAGCCTCTGAGCATCGAAGATCTCGCGCACTACGCACAGGTTTCACGGCGCCAGATCGATCGCCTCTTCCACCGCCACATGAAGACCACGCCCTCGCGCTATTACCTCGAATTGCGCATCACCCGTGCCCGGCGCCTGCTGCTGCAGACCAATGCGCCGATCACCACCGTTGCCATCGCCTGCGGCTTCACCGGCGCGCCCCACTTCAGCCGCAGCTACCGCGACTTCTTCGGCGTCTCGCCCTCCCAGGCGCGCTCGACACAACGCCTCTGAGCCAACGCAGCTCAACCCGGCCGCGCGCGCGCGGCAAATTCGCGCGCTGCCGCCAGCTCGTCCTCGAAACCGGCATCGAACTGCTGCCACTGTGCGCGGCAAGCGAGCAGCTCATCGGCGGCGGCCATTCTTTCCATCGCCCGCAGGCTGCGCCCACTTGCGTCCAGACCGAGCAGCTCGCAACTGCCGGCGAGCTTGTGCGCGATCGCCTCGGTCTCGTACAGGTCTTCAGCTCTCAGCATCTCCGCCAGCTGGGCGCGCAAGTCACCCGCCTGCTCCATCATCTGCTCCAGCAGCGCCAGCAGGCGCGAGCGGCCGAACACACTGGCGTGAGTTGCGAGCAGGCGCGTATTGACGCTGCCGCCCTGGGCTGGCGCTGCCACCGCGCGCTCGGACCCCGGCACGGGCGCAGGGACAGGCGCATGCACCACCTCGGCCAGCACCTGACGCAGGCGCTCGAGCCGGATCGGCTTGGCCACCACCGCATCCATGCCGCTGTCGAGATAGTGACGAATGTCTTCCGGCGCGACGCTGGCCGTCAGCGCCACGATCGGCGTCGCGCTGTTGAGATTGCCGGAGCTGGCAGGCTCTGCGCGGATGCAGCGCGCCACCTCGGCACCGCTCATGCCAGGCAGGTGCATGTCCATCAGGATCACATCGAAGCCCTGCTGGCGGCACAGCGCCAGCGCGCCGTGTCCGTCTTCGGCGGTGAACACGAGGTGCCCCGCACTTTCCAGCAATCCGCTCAATACCTCGCGGTTGATGGCCACATCCTCGACCAGCAACAGGCTCAGGCTGTGGGCGTCCGCAATCACCTCCTCACTGCGCGCTGCCCCCGCCTGCACAGCGCCCTCCCCCGCCACCAGAACTTCGCCCTGCCCTGCGTCCGGGCACGCCACCAGCGGCACTTCGAACCAGAAGCGACTGCCCACTCCAGGTGTGCTGTCCACATCCAGCACCCCGCCCATGCCTTCGACCAGCTTGCGGCAGATCGCCAGGCCGAGGCCGGTTCCGCCAAAACGCCGGGTGATGCTCTCGTCCGCCTGCGTGAAGCGCTCGAATACACGCTCCCTCTGTTGCGGCTCGATCCCGATCCCACTGTCTTCGACCTCGAAGCAAAGCCCGCTCTGGTCCTGCATGCGGATCGCTCGCACGCGCACAATCACCCTCCCCGCTGCCGTAAACTTGACGGCGTTCGACAGCAGGTTGCCCAGCACCTGGCGCAGGCCACCCACACTGCCGCGGTAGGTGTCGGGCAAGTCCTGCGCAATCTCGGCCTGCAGCAGCAGCCCTTTCTGGCGTGCCGCCGCATCATGCAGGAGCAGCTGCCCCTCCACCAGCTGGCGCAGCGAGAAGCTCAGCGTCTCAGGCAGGTAGGCCCCTTCCTCGAGGCGTGCATAATCGAGGACCTGATTCAGGGTGGCCAGCAAGGACTCCCCCGACTGGTGCAACACTTCCAGGCGCCCAATGTTTTCGGTCGCGAGCGGGCGCTGACGCAAGAGCTGGATCATGCCCAGCATGCCGTTCATCGGCGTGCGGATCTCGTGGCTCATGGTGGCAAGGAACTGCGACTTGGCCCGATTTGCCGACTCGGCGGCCTCCTTCGCCGCGCGCAGGCTGCGCGTGCGCTTGTCCACCTTGTCCTTGAGCTGGTCGCGGCTGAAGGCAAGCTGTTCATGGGCGCGCTGGCGGCGATTGATATCCTGCTGGATTGCCACCCGCATGTCGTTGAGTGCGGCCACCACCGCATCCAGCTCGTCGGGCGGTACGCTGGCCGCCCGCGCAAGCCTCAGTGGCGCATCGAGCCGCCCCTCGCCCAGCTGGCGGGCATAGCGCGCCATGCTCTCGAGGTGGCGGGTGACGAGCCACTGGAAGATCACCACCAGCACCCCGGCAATCATCAGGATGGTGAAGGTCTGGCTGAGGAAGATCGTCACTCCATTCCACGCCAGGCGCCCCAGCACCGCATCGAGGTCAACCTGGACCACGAGCCGACCAAGCTCGCGCATACCC
>DAONCJ010000413.1:0-4132 GCA_035401985.1 Burkholderiaceae bacterium
AGACTCGCTGTCAGCAGGTAGCCGCCGGTAGGCGCCTCCCAGTCGAGCATCTCCCCGGCGCAGAACACACCGGGCAATGCCCACAGCATCAGGCCCTCATCGAGCCCGGCACGCGACACTCCGCCCGCAGTGCTGATCGCCTCGTCGATCGGCCGGCACTGGAACAACCGCACCCTCAGCGACTTGATCGCCTCGGCCAGCCGGTCGGGGTTGGAGAAGACATCAGGCGCCGCGCACTCGCGCAGCAGCGCCGCCTTCGGACCGTCGAGGCCCAGCCGCACCCGCAGGTGGTTGGCCATCGAACGCCCGCCGCGAGGGCGGGCCAGCTCGGCCTGTACCCGGGCCAGCGAACGGTCGGGCAGCAGGTCGAGCCACAGCGTGGCCTCGCCCTGAGCCGCTATCTGCGCCCGCAACGCGGGCACCAGCGTGTAGATCAGGCTGCCTTCAAGGCCGGTTTCGGTCAGCACGAACTCGCCCTGACGCCAGGGCTGGCTGGCATCCAGCCGGGCGGCCACCGATTTCATTGCGGCGCCGGCAAAGCGGGAGCGTAGGTGCTCGGTCCAGCCGGCATCGAACCCGCAGTTGGCGGGCTGCAGCGGCGCCAGCGGGACGCCGCGCGATTGCAGCATCGGCCACCAGCGACCGTCCGACCCCAGGCGCGACCAGCTCGCACCGCCCAGCGCCAGAACAACCGCGTCGACCGGCACGTCGGTCAGTCCGGTCGGAGAGTCGAGTCGCAGCCGATGGCTGCCTGGGAACTCAGGGCCTGCGGGGACATACGGTTCACCGGGAACCTCAGCGATGATGTCCACCAGCCGATGGCGCTGGTGAAACTGGACGCCCTGCCCGCGCAGCCGATGCAGCCAGGCGCGCAGCAGCGGCGCGGCCTTCATCGCTTCAGGAAAAACCCGGCCAGAGGTGCCCACGAAAGTTTCGACGCCCAGCGCATGCACCCAGGGGCGCAGCTGCGCAGGGCCGAAGCGCTCGAGCATCGGCGCGAGCCAGGACGACGCGTCGCCAAAGCGGGTGACAAAGGATTCGAAGGGTTCGGCGTGCGTGATGTTCAGCCCGCCCTTGCCGGCCAGCAGGAACTTGCGTCCCACCGACGGCATCGCGTCGAAGACATCGACGCGGCAGCCGCCGAGCGCGAGCGCTTCGGCGGCCATCAGCCCCGCCGGTCCGCCGCCCACCACCGCCACGCGATGGTGTCCGGCCAGCCCGGCAGGCTGCACGATCAGCGGTCCCGCGAGCGCGGTGCCGAGGCACCCGGCTGGTAACGCTCGCTGCGCGGGCCGGCGCCGGCGGCACCGTGCGGTGCATGACCGTGACCGGCATACGCCGGACGCGAACCCGGCGCACCGCTCGGACGGCCGCGACGCGGGTCGGCGCCACGCGGGCCACCAGGACCGCTGTACGACGGCTTGCCGGTGGTCGGACGACGACGCGGCTCGAGACCGACGATGGTCTCGATGCGAAGCGGCTGGCCGGTGTAGCGCTCGATGTCACGCGTGCGATGGCGCTCGTGGTGACCCATCAGCGTCACTGCGGTGCCGGTGCGGCCGGCGCGGCCGGTGCGGCCGATGCGATGAACGTAATCTTCGGCTTGCCGCGGCGAGTCGAAGTTGATCACGTGCGAGATGCCGGCCACGTCGATGCCGCGTGCGGCAACGTCAGTGGCGACCAGCACCTGCGTGCGACCGTCGCGCATGCCCTGCAGCGTGCGATTGCGCTGGCCCTGATGCATGTCGCCATGCAGGGGCGCGGCGCGGAAGCCGCTTTCCTCGAGCTGGATGGCGATCTGTTCAGCGGCCATCTTGGTCGCGGCGAACACCACGCATTGCTGCATGTCGGGGTTGCGCAGCAGCGCGTCGAGCAGCTTGGTCTTGTGCGAGAGATCGTCGGCGTACAGCACGATCTGTTCGACGTTGGCGTGCTGCTGCTCGCTGGTGACCACCTCGATGCGGCGTGCATCGCGGGTCAGCTTGCGGGCCAGATTGCCGACGACGCCGTCGAGCGTGGCCGAGAACATCATGGTCTGGCGCACTTCGGGCGTGCGGCCGACGATGTTTTCGACGTCCTCGAGAAAGCCCATGTCGAGCATGCGGTCGGCTTCATCGAGCACCAGGATTTCGACGCGCGACAGGTCGATGCGGCCGCGCTCGAGGTGATCGATCAGGCGGCCGGGCGTGGCCACGGCGATATCGACCGGACGCTCGAGCGAGCGCAGCTGATGTGCGTACGAGCTGCCGCCGACCAGGGCAGCGGTGCGCAGGTTGCGCATGCCCTTGCCATAGTCGAGCGCGGCGCGGTTGATCTGAAGCGCCAGTTCACGGGTGGGGGTGAGCACCAGCACGCGCGGGCCCTTGCCCTTGCCACCAGGGGTCGTGGCCAGACGCTGAAGCGCGGGCAGCATGAAGGCGGCGGTCTTGCCGCTGCCGGTGTGCGAGGAGACGAGCAGGTCGGTGCCGGCCAGTGCAGCGGGAATGGCTTCGCTCTGGACGGTCGTGGGATCGGTGTAGCCGGCGGCGGTGATCGCCTCGAGCAGCTGGGGCATCAGGCCCAGTTCAGCAAAATTCATCGAAAAACCTTTCGGAACACCTCGGGCTTTGCGGACGAGGCGCATTGACCGTGCGAGCACGGCGGACGTCAAAGCATCGACGCCAACCGAAGACCGCAATGCCAGCCTGCACCGGGGCTATAAGCCTCGGCAGGGCGAAAGGTCGGGGACGATGAAGGAGAGAGCTGCTGAGAACCTGACGCTATCGGGGGGAGCCCGACGGGGAGACAAGAAATGCTGCAGCGCAAAAGCGAATCATACCTTATTTTTCGGACAAAGCCAGTGCCAGGAAATGGACCGGTCCGAAGGCAGGACCGACGGCAGTTCCGGCCCGGCGACAGGAGCCCCGAGCCAGGGCGCGATGCCGGCCGACCCCCTGCCCGCGCCAGTTTCAGGCGCGCGTCATTGCCCTCGCCCGGTTTCAGGCGCGCTTCACGCGCCGACGCATCCCGAGCAGTCCAAGCCCCAGCGCGAACAGCGGCGCCGATGCGGCGACCGGCACCTCGCAGAACGCCGCCTGATCGGCCAGCGCGCTCCAGTACCCTGGCAACTGCGTGTAGCGCAGATCCGCCTGGCCGCCGGTGCCGTCAGGCACGAAGCTGCCATCGGTGACATAGGCGATGCCGCCATTGAATGCACTGATCTGGCCGAGCACCTGGCCGAGGTCGCCGGCGCCGGTGCTGTGGACCATGTAGCCGAGCCTGTCTTCGTAGACCGGCGCCTGGCTCCAGCCGGTTGGCACGAAACCGCCGCCCAGCAGGACGCTGGCCGAATTCTCGAAGACGATCAGCGAATCGGCCACCGGCCCGAGCGCCCCGCCCTCGCCCGCGAGAAACTCCTCGACCGTCCGGGTGCCCGGATTGCCGACGACCCGCACCCGTTCGGCCGAGTCCTTCGTCTTGATGTACTGATAGATCTCGCGGTAGTAGGCCATCGTGGCGTCCCACTGCAGCGCATGAACCAGCACACCACCGACGACATCCAGCATGTCCGCTTCGCTGGGCATCTCGTCCAGGAAGATGCCGGTCACCGGATACCAGCGGTAATAGGCATCGATCTCCGCCTTGACGGTGGCGATGGGCCGAGCGCCGTAATGCGTCGAGACGAAGCCGAGCAGCCCCTCGCAGCGCTCGCAGCGAAACGCGCTGGCCGCATTGGACCAGACGGGCGACAGATCGGACCCCGGGCCGCTTGCCGGATTCAGGATGGCGGTCACGCGCAGGCCGGCGTTGGAGGCAGCGGCCAGGGCCGCCCAGTCACCGGCAAGCGCGCCCCCGGCGCTCGACTCCGGCAGGAAGTAGGCCGGCACCATGATCTCGAACGGTGCCGCACGCGCGGGGCTCAGCGCCACGGCAAGCACGGTGGCAACGGTGAATTTCAGGATGACGGCAAACGACAGCTTCATGGGGACCCCTGGTGGCGCGGCGAGGTTATCACGCAGTCCTGCGCCAGGACGGGGACGTCGCGCGGGCGGCACACGCCCGTGCGGCACTCGCAGCGCCGCGCACTCGTCGATCACAATGCCGGATGGACAACGCCGAGCTTCATGCCCTCGAACAGGCCGCGTTCGACGCC
>DAONCJ010000414.1:0-4122 GCA_035401985.1 Burkholderiaceae bacterium
AACTTCCGCGAAGGTCTGAACGTTCTCCAGTACTTCATCTCGACCCACGGCGCCCGGAAGGGCCTGGCCGACACCGCGCTGAAGACCGCGAACTCCGGCTACCTGACCCGTCGTCTCGTCGACGTGACCCAGGACCTGGTGGTGGTCGAGGACGATTGCGGCACCTCCAATGGCGTGGCCATGAAGGCGCTGATCGAGGGCGGCGAAGTCATCGAGGCCTTGCGTGACCGGATTCTCGGCCGCACGGTGACCCATGACGTCGTGATCCCCGAAACCCAGGAGACGCTCTACGAGGTCGGCGTCCTGCTGGACGAGGACATGGTCGACGAGGTCGAACGTCTGGGCATCGACGAGGTGCGCGTGCGCACTCCGCTGACCTGCGCCACCCGTTATGGTCTGTGCGCCAAGTGCTACGGCCGCGACCTGGGCCGCGGTTCCCTGGTCAACGTCGGCGAAGCGGTCGGTGTCATCGCCGCCCAGTCGATCGGCGAGCCGGGCACGCAGCTGACGATGCGTACGTTCCACATCGGCGGCGCGGCGTCCCGTGCCGCGGTCGACAGTTCCGTCGAGGCCAAGTCGAACGGCATCGTGCGGTTCACGCCGACGATGCGCTATGTGACCAATTCGCGCGGCGAGCAGATCGTGATCACCCGCTCGGGCGAATTGATCATCGCGGACGACAACGCCCGCGAACGTGAACGCCACAAGATTCCCTACGGCGCGACGCTGCTTGCTCTGGATGGAAAGCAGGTCAAGGCCGGCACCCAGATCGCCACCTGGGACCCGATGACCCGGCCGATCATCACCGAGTACGGCGGTCGCATCAGGTTCGAGAACGTCGAGGAAGGCTCCACCGTCGCCAAGCAGATCGACGAGGTGACCGGCCTGTCCACCCTGGTGGTCATCGATGCGAAGCGTCGCGGAACCGCCGCCCGCACCGTGCGTCCGCAGGTCAAGCTGATCAACGACGCCGGCGAGGAGGTGCGCATCGCAGGCACCGATCACGCGGTGACGATCAGCTTCCCGGTCGGTGCGCTGATCACTGTGCGCGACGGCCAGGAGATCGGCGTCGGCGAGACGCTGGCGCGGATCCCGCTCGAGTCCCAGAAGACGCGGGACATCACCGGCGGTCTGCCGCGGGTGGCCGAGCTGTTCGAGGCGCGATCGCCGAAGGACGCGGGGATGCTCGCCGAAGTCACCGGCACGGTGTCGTTCGGCAAGGACACCAAGGGCAAGCAGCGTCTGGTCATCACTGACCTCGACGGCAACGCCCACGAGTTCCTGATCCCCAAGGACAAGAACGTGCTCGTGCACGACGGTCAGGTCGTCAACAAGGGCGAGATGATCGTCGACGGGCCGGCCGATCCGCACGACATCCTGCGACTGCTGGGCATCGAGTCGCTGGCGCGCTACGTGGTCGACGAGGTGCAGGACGTCTACCGTCTGCAGGGCGTGAAGATCAACGACAAGCACATCGAAGTCATCGTCCGTCAGATGCTGCGACGGGTGCAGATCTCCGATCCTGGTTCCGCCCCCTTCATCCTGGGCGAGCAGGTCGAGCGCTCCGAACTGCTGGACGAGAACGACAAGGCCCGCGAAGAGGGCCGTGTCGAAGCGACCTACATCAACCTGCTGCTCGGCATCACGAAGGCTTCCCTGTCGACCGACTCGTTCATCTCGGCTGCTTCGTTCCAGGAGACCACCCGTGTCCTGACCGAAGCCGCGATCATGGGCAAGAAGGACGACCTGCGCGGTCTGAAGGAAAACGTCATCGTCGGCCGCCTGATTCCCGCCGGCACCGGGCTGGCGTATCACCGTGCCCGCAAGGTCAAGGAAGCCAACGAGGCCCAGGAGCAGGCCGCGCTGGCGGCAGCCGAAGCCGAAGCGTTGTTCACCATGCCGGCGACCGAAACGTCGCAGGTCGGGTCGATCGACGATGAGGTTTCCGACGCTCAGGAGTGACCCGAGGGCTGTCGGGTCGGTGAGTGCGCTCGCCGACCCTTGCAGTCCCTTTGGACAAGTTCTATAATTTAAGGCTTTCCGCAATTTGCCGGCGCAATCGATCGCCGGGGTGCATGCTGAACAGACGGGCTGTTTGCCACCATGGGCCTCCATGGCGAAAACAGTCCACCTCTTCGCGTCGCGCACCGAAATGCGGAGCTGCGGGCCCGGCCTGCAGTAACCGATGGCCCAGGCCATACCAAGGAAGAATGAATGCCGACCATTAATCAGCTCGTCCGTCAGGGTCGCGAAACCGACCAGATCAAGAGCAAGAGCCCGGCGCTGCAAGACAGCCCCCAGCGGCGCGGCGTGTGCACGCGCGTCTACACCACCACGCCCAAGAAGCCGAACTCGGCGCTGCGCAAAGTGGCCAAGGTTCGCCTGACGAACGGGTTCGAGGTCATCAGCTACATCGGCGGCGAGGGCCACAACCTGCAGGAGCACTCGGTGGTGCTGATCTGCGGCGGCCGAGTCAAGGATCTGCCCGGTGTGCGTTACCACATCGTCCGCGGTTCGCTGGATCTGCAGGGCGTGAAAGACCGCAAGCAGTCGCGTTCCAAGTACGGTGCGAAGCGGCCCAAGAAGGCCTGATCGAGCCACAAAGTCTTATCGGGCGCGGGGTCATCCGGCAAGTCCGGGTGCCCGCGCCTTTTGTACTGGCGCCGCAGGGTTGCGGCGTCAAGTAAGCGGTCACCCCGTCCGTGCGCCTGGCGTGCGGTCAGTTCGGGTGGCCAGACCGGCCGGGGCATTCGTCTCGGCGGCCAGCTGAAGCCATGAGAGGTTGAACATGCCCCGTCGTCGCGAAGTACCCAAACGTGAAATCCTCCCCGATCCGCTGTACAGCAGCGTCGAGGTTTCGAAGTTCGTCAATGTGCTGATGCTCGCCGGCAAGAAGGCCGTCGCCGAGCGCATGCTCTATGGCGCGTTCGATCAGATCAAGACCCGCTCGGGCAAAGACCCCATCGAGGTGTTCTCGCAGGCTCTGCAGAACTGCCGTCCGATGGTCGAGGTCAAGAGCCGTCGCGTCGGCGGTGCCAACTACCAGGTGCCGGTCGAGATTCGCCCCATCCGCCGCATGGCGCTGGCCATGCGCTGGCTGCGCGAAGCTGCCAAGAAGCGCGGCGAAAAATCGATGGGTCAGCGCCTCGCCAACGAGATGCTGGAAGCCTCCGAAAACCGCGGCGGCGCAGTCAAGAAGCGTGACGAAGTTCATCGGATGGCAGAGGCCAACAAGGCCTTCGCGCACTTCCGGTTCTGAGGCGCACCGCAGCCCAATCCGCACGAATCCACAAGATTCGACCCTGAAGCCCTGGAGCATTCATCATGGCTCGCAAGACCCCTATCGAGCGATATCGCAATATCGGCATTTCGGCGCACATCGATGCCGGAAAAACCACGACCACCGAGCGCATCCTGTTCTACACCGGTGTCAACCACAAGATCGGTGAAGTCCACGATGGCGCCGCCACCATGGACTGGATGGAGCAGGAACAGGAGCGTGGCATCACGATCACGTCCGCTGCGACCACCTGCTTCTGGAAAGGCATGGACCGGTCGTACCAGGAGCACCGGATCAACATCATCGACACCCCCGGGCACGTCGACTTCACGATTGAAGTCGAGCGTTCGATGCGGGTGCTCGACGGCGCGTGCATGGTCTATTGCGCGGTGGGCGGTGTGCAGCCTCAGTCCGAGACCGTCTGGCGTCAGGCCAACAAGTATGGCGTGCCGCGCCTTGCGTTCGTCAACAAGATGGACCGGGTCGGCGCGAACTTCTTCAAGGTCTACGAGCAGATGCGTACGCGTCTGCGCGCCAATCCCATTCCCATCCAGGTGCCGATCGGCGCTGAAGAAAACTTCAAGGGCGTGGTCGATCTGGTTCGCATGAAGGCGATCTACTGGGACGAGGCTTCGCAGGGCATGACCTTCGACATGCGGGAAATTCCCGCTGACTTGGTCGACGAATGCAACACCTGGCGCGAGAAGATGATCGAGGCCGCCGCCGAGGCCAACGAAGAGCTGATGAACAAGTATCTCGAAGAAGGTGACCTCACCGAGAGCGAGATCAAGGCAGCCTTGCGCCAGCGCACCATCGCCAGCGAAATCGTGCCGATGATGTGC
>DAONCJ010000415.1:0-4120 GCA_035401985.1 Burkholderiaceae bacterium
ACCCGCAAGCGCTCGACGAGGCGCAGCGCGCCGCCCACACGCTCAAGGGTTCGGCGAACACGGTCGGCATCCGCGGCATCGCGACGCTGGCCCACCAGCTCGAGGACATGCTGGGACTCCTGGCGCGCGAGTCGGCGGACGCCGACCCGACCGCACTGACGCTGCTGGAAGAGGGCGCCGACAGCCTCGCGGAAATGAGCGAAGCGGTCGCCGGACAAGGTCAGGCGCCGCAGGGTGCGCTCGAGATGGCTCAGCGGATCGCGGATTGGGTGTCCACCCGCCTCGCGCGCGACGACGAGGCAGCGGCCAGTGCTCCGACCGGGTCGGCGGAGGCCGGGGGCACGCCGGTGGGGGCGACAGCCACCGAAGTCGGTCTCATCGCGCCGTCTGAGCCGCCTGAGCCGCCTGCACTGGCTGATCCCTCCGAGCCCCCCGAGCTTGAGCCGCCTGCAGCGATCGCTCCGGTCGCCCCTGTCACGGAAGCGTCAACAGCGCAACCCGCGCCACGCCACGCTGTGCCGGAGCCCTCGGAGACCGTGCTGCCTGCGAGCCTTCCCGACGAAGCGTTGGCAGTCGTCGCCGAATCACCCGGGCAGGGTGCCGCGGCGGCGGCTGTCGCGCCTTCCTTCGATTGGGCGGCGGGCCGTATCCCTCCGTCGGCTGTTCCAGCCCAGGCCCCGGCGTTCACCCCGGCGCCCGGCTCCGCTCAGACGCCAGTGCTGCCTCCCGTTCCCGTGCGAGCGCCTTCGGACATCCCCGACCCCTCCGCTGCGCCCGAGCCGGACGAGCCGCTGCGGGTTTCGGCGCGGGTGCTCGACCGGATGCTCGATCTGGCCGCCGAGGCGTCGATCCTGCTGGCCCAGGCACAGGAGCAGCTGGCCCAGCTGCAGGAGACCCGGGTCACTTTCCGGGTCGGCAGCGAACGTCTGCAGGATCTTGCCAACGAACTCGAGCGGGTCGTGGATCTGCGCAGCATCACCCTGGACCGCGGCCCGCAGAGCCCGCAGTTCGATGCCCTGGAACTCGACGAATACGACGATCTGCACACGGTCTCGCGCCGCATTGCCGAGTCCGGTGCCGACAGCAGACTGCTCGATCGGCAGCTCGATCGGCAGGCGGCCGCGCTGGGCGACGCGATCAGCCAGCTGGAGCGGGTCCAGGGAGATCTGCGCGAAACGGTGATGCAATCTCGCATGGTCCCCGTCGCGACCATCGTGCCGCGCCTGCAACGCGCCACCCGCCAGGCGGCCCGGATGGCCCAGCGCCGTGTGCAGCTCGACATCCACGGCGACTCCACCGCGGTCGACGCGCAACTGCTGCAGTCGCTGATCGACCCGCTGACCCACCTGCTGCGCAACGCGGTCGATCACGGCATCGAGGACGAGACCGAGCGGCTCAATGCCGGCAAGCCTGCTGCCGGCCGTATCGAGCTGTCGTTCGAGCACACCGGCCGTGAGCTGCAGATCCGCTGCCATGACGACGGGCGCGGCCTGGACGAGCCGGCGGTGCTGGCGCGGGCGATCGAACGTGGACTGGTCGATGGCGATGCGCAGCCCACGCCGGCGCAGGTCTCGCGCCTGGTGCTTGCGCCCGGATTCTCCACCCGCGATGCGGCCACCCAGCTTTCCGGGCGCGGCATCGGTCTGGATGTTGTCAACCGGGCCGTCGTCCGGCTTCGCGGCCAGCTTGACATCCGATCCGAGCCGACCCGCGGCATGAGCGTCGACATTGCGCTGCCGATCGCCCTGGCCGGACTCCCGGTGCTCGTGGCGCGCACGCCCACGCATGTCCTTGCGCTGTCGATCCGCCAGGTCGAGCACATCGTGCCGGGCGCCGGCGTGGTGCGCGGCGATGACGGGGAAGAGCAGTTCGCGATGGAGCAGGGACTCGTTCCGGTGCGCCGGCTCGATGTGCTGCTGGGCCTGCCGCGCGGCTGGTTCCAGGACAGCGCCCAGCCGACCACCGTGGGCGCTGTGCCGACGCCCCGCGATGAGGTGGCCCTGCTGGTCCGGACAGCCGATGGCGGGCTGACGGCGGTCATTGCGCCCGAGCTGTCGCACACCCGGCGCGTGGTCGTGCGGCCGCTGCCGGTGTGGCTGCCCGCCATTGCCGGTGTCGAGGGCGCCTGCGTGCTGGGCGATGGGTCGGCCGCGCCGGTGATCGATCTGCCGCAGCTGCTGAGCGGGGCCCTCACCATCCGCGCGGAGGCGCCGGCGCACCTGCCGGCGCAGCGGGCGCCGGTGTGCCTGGTGGTGGACGATTCCGTCAGCGTGCGCCGATCGATGGAGGCGTTCCTGCGCGACGTCGGATTCGAGGTCGATGCGGCCGGCGACGGGCTGGAGGCGCTGGCCCGACTGGCCCAGCGGGTGCCGGATCTGGCGATCGTCGATCTAGAGATGCCGAGAATGAACGGCGTCGAGTTGAGCAGCGCCATGCGCCAGGACCTGCGGACCTGCGAGGTGCCGATCATCATGATCACCTCGCGTGCCTCCGAAAAGCACCGGCGTCTGGCGGTCGATGCCGGGGTCGACGTCTTCATGACCAAGCCGTATACCGAAGACGAACTGGCGGCGCAGATCCGCCGTTGCCTTGAACGCAAGGCCTCGCTGGGCTAGCATCGGACGGAGGTCGTCACACTCGGCGACCAGGGGAGGCCAGATGCAGGTCAGCGAAATTTTGCGCGTGAAGGGCTCTACGCTCTACACCACCACGCCCGACACCATGCTGTCGGACTGCGTCGTCACGATGGCCGACCACGACATCGGGTCCCTGATCGTCATGGAAAAGGGCCGCCTGGTGGGCATGCTCACCTTCCGCGAGGTGATCCGGGTGCTCGCCCGACGCCAGCTCGAGCACCGCACCGGTCCGACGCCGCCGGTCGCCGAAATCGTGGTGCGCGATGTGATGAATCCCAAGCCGATGGTCGTCACGCCCGACATGGACGTCAACGAGCTGCGCCGCTCGATGATCGACACCCATCAGCGCTACCTGCCGGTGATGGACAAGGGCACGGTCATGGGCGTCATCTCCTTCCATGACGTGGCGCGCGCGGTGCTCGAAGAGCAGAGCTTCGAGAACCGGATGCTGAAGGCCTACATCCGGGACTGGCCGGCCGAGGGTTGACGCCCGCGGGCAATCCGTTGCGCGGGAGCGGCTGCTCCCGGTCTTTGCGGCGCGATTCGTTAGAATCCGCGCTATGCGAATTCTTGTAAGCAACGACGACGGCTACTTTGCCCCGGGCATCGCCGCGCTCGCCCAGGCCGTCGAAGGCTTTGCCGAGGTCACGGTCGTCGCCCCCGAGCGCGACCGCAGTGGTGCGTCCAATTCGCTCACGCTCACCCGCCCGCTGTCGGTGCGCAAGGCGGCCAGCGGGTATTTCTATGTCGATGGCACACCGACCGACTGCGTCCACGTGGCCGTCACCGGCCTGCTTGATTTTCGCCCCGACCTGATCATCTCCGGCATCAACGACGGCGCCAACATGGGCGACGACACCATCTATTCGGGCACCGTCGCCGCGGCCATGGAGGGCTACCTGCTCGGTGTGCCGGCCATTGCGTTCTCGCTGGCCCAGCGCGGTCATGCCCATCTCGATGTCGCAGCGAAGCGGGCCGGGGAACTGGTCCGACGCCTGGCCGGGCGCCTGATCGCGCAGCCGATGCTGTTGAACATCAATTTCCCGTCGCTGCCGGACGAGCAGATCCGCGGCATCGAAGTCACCCGGCTGGGCAAGCGGCACCATGCCGAGCCGGTGGTGCGCGCGACCAACCCGCGCGGCGAAACCATCTACTGGATCGGTCCAGCCGGCAGTGCGCGCGATGCCGGTCCGGGCACCGACTTCCACGCAGTCTCCCAGGGCTGGATCAGTGTGACGCCGCTCGATGTCGATCTGACCGGTGTTCAGAGCCTGGCGTCGGTCCGCGGGTGGCTGGCGGAGTGAAGCTCCCCAAGCCGATGCGCGGCGCGCCTGCTCCCTGGATACCGGTGTCGCGGTCATCCATCACCCGTCCGCCGGTTGCGCCCGCGCCGCCGGGCGGTCTCGGCCTGGCGTCCGAAAGCGCACGCCTTCGCATGGTCGACTCCCTGCGCACGGCCGGCATCCGCGACAGCGCTGTGCTCG
>DAONCJ010000416.1:0-4112 GCA_035401985.1 Burkholderiaceae bacterium
GACGCCATTGCCTATCAGGCGACGCTGCTGGTCGCGCGGCTCGAAGGGCCGGTGGTCTACCCGCCCGACGCCGGGCCGCTGAACGACCTGCATGCCGGCGCGACCGCGCAGGCCTTCGGGCCGCCCTCGGTCGGTCACGACGCCAGCGAGAACGTGTTCATCGACCGTGTGCCGGCGCTGCCCAGTTCGGTGCCGGGCGTGGGCGTGCAGCTCGCCTTCGATTACCAGGGTACGGGCGACGACCACCGGATGTTCCAGTGGTCGATGCGCCCGCGCACGCGCTGGCCGGTCTGGCAGGCCGGCGGACTGGTCGAATTCTGGGTGCGGGCCGGGTCGATCGAGATCGATGGCCGGGTGGCACACGCGAACTGCTTCGTCATCATCGAACCCGATGCGCAGGTGTCGATGCGATCCGAGTTCGGTGCACTGGCGATCGGCTGGGCTCAGGGCCGCCCGCTGCCGGTCCAGACCGAGGGTCTGGACGACGCGTTCGGCTATCGCGACTGAGCCGCGAACTCAGGCCTTGCGCGAGCGCGCGACGACTTCTTCCACCTTCCCGATCATCGTCGGGCTGACGCTCGCCTTCCAGCGCGCGTAAGGGCGGCGGCAGGCGATCTGCCACTGCTCCATTTCAGCGGGCGTGGGCACGTGCACCTGCACGCCCAGTGCGCCCACCTTCTGCACATCAGTGTTGAAGTGCTCGCGAACCATCTTGATCTGCTGACGGGCCGCCTCCTGGGCCGCTTCACGGACGATTTTCTGGTCAGCTGGTGACCAGCCCGAGAAGATCGGGTTCGCAATGGCGAACAGCAGGATGTCGTTGGAGTAGTTCCACTTGGTGACGAACTTCTGGCCCAGCGTGTTGATCTTGGCCGCCAGGAAGATCTCCAGCGGATTCTCCTGGCCATCGACGGCACCCGAGGCGAGTGCCGGCTGTGCGTCGGCCCAGCTCATCGCGGTGGGGTTTGCGCCCATGCCGGTCATGATCTCGTTGTACATGGGGCTGGCCACGATGCGGATCTTCAAACCCTTCAGGTCCTCGGGCTTGATCACCGGGCGCTTGCTGTTGGAGATCTGACGATAGCCGGTCTCGCCGACAGCCAGCGGCTCGGCGCCGGCCTTGCGCACGACGTCGAAGAAGTCCCTGGTCATCACTTCGGAGGCGATGACCGCGTCATAAGCCTTGTGATCCGGGAACAGGAAGGGCAGGGCCCACATGCCGCATTCCCTGACAGTGCCCGACCAGTTGACCGGCGCGCCGACCAGCACATCGATGATGCCCTGACGCATGGCCGAGAACTCGCGGTCCTGCTGACCCTGCACCAGGCTCGACCCGGGATACTGCTTGATGTTGATGCGTCCGCCAGTGCGCTCGCGCACGATGTTGGCGAAGATCTCGGCGCCCTTGCCCCAGGCAAATGCGGGGCCGACCACCGTCGACATCTTGTATTCGGCCTTGTAGGCCTGCTGAGCGCGCAGCACCATCGGCGCGCCGGCGATCACGGAGCCGGCGACGCCGGCCTTCAGGATATTGCGTCGTTGCATGAGAAGTCTCCTCGAGCGGGGGCGCGATCGCCCCCTTTGGGTGAGTGAGTGGTCCTGCGTCAGTAGCCCATGGAGCGGGGCAGCCACAACGCCAATTCCGGAAAGAACAGCACCAGCAATGCTGCCACGATGAATGAAACCAGCAACCAGCCCACCCAGGGCACGGTCTCTTCCATGCGCACGTTGGCCAGCCGGCACGCGACCATCAGGTTCACCGCCATCGGCGGGGTGAACTGGCCAATGGCGATCTTCATGGTCAGCAGCACCCCGAACCAGACCGGGTCCCATTTGAAGTGCAGCATCAGCGGGTAGAGCAGCGGCAGGAAGACCAGGAAGATCGACACTCCGTCCAGGAACATGCCAAGAATCGTCATCACCACGAACAGCAGGATCAGCGTGGCGGTCGAGCCCATTCCGAGGTGGGTGACGAAGGCCACCACCGGATCGGCGATGCCGAGAGTGCTGACCGCATAGGCGAAGATGCCCGCCAGTCCGAGCACCAGCATGATCACCGCCGAGGTTTCGGCCGCATCCACGAAGATGTCGTACAGGTCGCGCACCCCGATCGTTCGGTGCACGACCATGCCGACGAACAGGCCGTAGACCACCGCCACCACGGCGGCCTCGGTGGGCGTGAACCAGCCGGCGCGCATGCCGCCCAGGATCAGCACCGGCGCGGCCAGTCCCCAGAGGGCACCGCGCAGCGACAACCAGAAGGGCGGCCGGGGCATTTGCGCTTCGGACGCGCCCATGCGGTGGCGGCGCGACAGCCACACCGCCGGCACGATCAGGGCGATGCCGGCCAGCACGCCCGGAATCATGCCGGCGGCGAACAGCGCCGGCACCGATGCGCCGGGCATCGCCACGCTGTAGATGATGAAGGCGATCGACGGCGGAATGAGGATGTCGGTGGCGGCAGCCGCGCCGATCACGCTGGCCGAGAACGCTGGCGGGTAACCGGCGCGCGACATCGCGGCGATCATCACGCCGCCGACCGCCGCGGCATTGGCCGGGCCGGAACCCGAGATGCCGCCCAGCACCATCGCAACCAGGATCGCCACCAGCGGCAGCGTGCCGGGCGAACGTCCAACCACCGCAATCGCGAAGGTCACCATGCGCTGGGCGACGCCGGACCGGTCGAAGATCGACCCCACCAGCACGAACATCGGCAGCGCCAGCAGCGGGTACTTGGCCACCGAGGCATGGAAATTCTGCGGCACGGCCATCAGGCCCCACCATTGGGTATCGCCATTGGACAGGGCAATGGCCACCGCCCCACCCAGCCCCAGCGCCACGCCGATCGGCACGCCGGCCAGCAGCAGCACCGCGAACACCACGAACAGCAGCGCGCCGATCATGGCTGCTCGCCGCGCGCAACCCGGCGCGCCATGGTGAACGAGCGCCATGCAATGCCGGCCGAGAGCACGGGCAGCCAGACCGAATACCACCAGCGTGGCAGCCCCAGGGCCATCGTGGTCTCGCCGAAGTGATACTCGTCCCAGGCGAAGCGACCCAGCAGCACTGTCATGAAGACGAAGAAGGCGCTGGTGCCATAGGCCGACAGCAGCGACAGCAGTCGACGGCGGGCCGCACTGCCGGTGTCCAGGAAATACTCGATGCGCATGTGCCGGTCACGGCTGGCCGCCGCAGCGGCGCCGGCCATCGTCAGCACCACCATCAGGAAGATCGAGATCTCCTCTGTTTCGGCAAAGCTCTGGTCGGTGAGGTAACGCACGACCACATTGATCAGGGTGAGCAGGACCAGGACGGCAAGCGCCAAGACCGCGATCGCGTCCTCGAAGCGGGTGCGCTTGCGGCCTTGCTCTCCTGCGGTCGGCTGGGCGACCTGCGTGGCTGCCTTGGAGTCCGCCTCGGGCCCGTTCAACGCGTGGCCCCGGACGGCATGTCGCCGAGCAGCCGGCGCGCCGCCTCGCCGATCATCGCGGGCGAGATGCGCGACTGCGCCTCGAGGATCGGCGCATAGCCCACCGGAATGCGGGGTGCGCCCAGGCGCGCGATGCGGCAGCCCAGCTGCTCGGCCGCGGTCGCCGCCACCTCGGCGCCAAACCCGGCGGCCTGGATCGCCTCATGCACCACCAGCAGCCGCCCGGTGCGTGCGGCCGAGTTCAGCACCGCGTCGCGGTCCCAGGGCCACAGCGTGCGCAGGTCGATCACCTCGGCGGAGATGCCCTGCGCGGCCAGTTCATCAGCCGCCTGCACAGCGGTCTGCGCCAGCTTCGACCAGCTGACCACCGTGAGATCGCTGCCGGCGCGCAACGTGGCCGCCTTGCCCAGCGGCACCACCAGCGACTCGTCGATGTCGCCGGTGTCGGACCACAATTCCTTGTGTTCCATGTAGATCACCGGATCGCCGCAGTTCAGCGCCTCGGTGAGCAGGCTGAAGTTGTCCTGGGCATTGCCCGGACACACCACGACCAGCCCCGGCATGTGGGCGAACCAGGCCTCCAGCGACTGCGAATGCTGGGCTGCCGACGAGCTCCAGTGGCCGATCGGCATGCGGGCGACCAGCGGCACGCGGCCCTGGCCGCCGAACATGTAGCGGTTCT
>DAONCJ010000417.1:0-4105 GCA_035401985.1 Burkholderiaceae bacterium
ATGCACGGGCCAATCCGGCGAAGCTGAACTACGCCAGCGGCGGCAATGGCAGCGCCGGACACCTCGCCGGCGAGATGTTCAAGCAGCGCGCCGGATTCTTTGCCGTGCACATTCCCTATGCGGGCGGCGGGCCGGCGCAACTGGCGCTGCTTTCCGGAGAGGTCGACTTCTCGCTGGACAATCTGGCCACCGCGGCGCCGAACATCAAGGGCGGACGGATCAAGGCGCTGGCGGTCACCACGGCCCAGCGCTCGCCCCTGCTGCCGGACGTGCCTGCCTTCGGCGAAGCCTATCCCGGCTTCGAGATCGATACCTGGTGGGGCCTGACCGCGCCGGCGGGCACCCCGCCCGATGTGCTGGCTCGCCTGAATTCGGCGTTCGTCGCGGCGCTGCAGGCGCCCGATATCCGGACGCGCTTCGCCCAGATAATGGCCGAGCCGGTGCCGTCGACCCCGGCGCAGTTCGATGCGCTGATCCGGCGAGAACTGCAGCGCTACCAGAAAGTCGTCAAGGCCAGCGGCGCCAAGGTCGACTGACACGGGCCTGCCATGACGACGCCTCCGGTGGCGCCAGCCGCAGCGCGGCGTTCCAGGCCGGTCGGGCTCGACGACCTGCGCCGCCATGCGGTGGCACTCACGCTGGGCCCGCCCACCACGCTGATGCGTGCGATCCGCCGGCTGGGCTTCGTGCAGGCGGACCCGATCCGCGCGCCGGCGCGCGCGCAGGACCTCATCTTGCGCCACCGGGTCATCGATTACCGGGCCGGCGAACTAGAGCAGCGGTATCCCGGTCTGCCCGTCGAAGAAGACGCGCTGGTCAACTACGGTTTTTTGCCGCGCGAACATCTGGCGCTGATGCACCCGCGCGAGCCGCGACGTCCCTGGGACGCCGACACATGGCGGCGCGCGGCCGATGTGCTGGCCTTTGTGCGCGAGCGCGGGCCCTCGCACCCGCGCGATGTCGACCGACATTTTGCCCACGGGCAGGTGCGCAATTATTGGGGCGGCTCGGGCAGTGCCAGCACGCAGCTGCTCGACGGGCTGCACCACCGCGGCCGGGTGCGCGTGGTGCGCCGCGACAGCGGGGTGCGGGTCTATGCGGCCGTCGACCATTCGCCGGTGTCCGACGATCCGCCGGCGCGACTGGCGCGTGCCGCTGCGCTGATCGACCTTGTGCTGCGGCTGTATGCGCCGCTGCCATCCTCCAGTCTTGTTTACCTGGTGCGGATGCTCGGCCACGGTGCGCCGCACCTGGCCGACGAACTGGCGGTGGCGCTGCGCGCGGCGCGGGCCTCGCTGGCGCGAGTGACGCTGGAAGGCGTCACCTGGTACTGGCCGGCTGACGAGCGCCCGTCGTCGGCTCGTCACGCGCCTGCCGATCGGGTGCGCCTGCTGGCGCCCTTCGATCCGGTCGTCTGGGATCGCACGCGATTCGAGGCCTTGTGGGGCTGGGCCTATCGTTTCGAGGCCTATACGCCTGCGGCAAGGCGCAAGCTGGGCTACTACGCACTGCCGCTGCTGTGGCGTGATCGAGTGGTGGGGTGGGGCAACGCGAGCGTGACCGCCAGGGGCGAACTGGCGCTCTCGCTGGGCTATGTCGATGGCCGCGCACCCGACGATGCGAGATTCAGCCAGGCGCTGGAGGAGGAGGTCGAGTCGTTTCGGCGATTTCTGGCGTTTGGCGAAGTCTCGGGTCGTGCCGCGCCGCCGCCGCGTTTGCGGGTCGCCCGACCCGGTTCGGAATGCGCGCAGCTGGAGCGCGGAGCTCACGGCGCATAGCCGTCGAAAATCAGGGCCAGGGTCTTGTGCCAGGCCGGTCGCGCACGAATGCGTTCGAGCCAGCCGCGCACGCGCGGAGTGCCCGGGAAATCCCAGCCATATTGCAGCAGGAAGCCGAGGTGGGGTGCGAAGGCAATGTCCGCCAGCGAATATTCCTGCACCAGCCAATCCGCCCCGGTGAGGGCGCTTTCGAGCACCGGCAGGAAGCGCGCGAGTTCCTTGCGGCCATGCTCGGCCTGCTGAGCATCCGTGCGTTGACCGAAGTGACGGACATGCGCCGGATTGATGGATCGGTGGACGGCGGTGGCCGCCGGCGACACATGCGAGGCCTGGAAAAACGCCCACCGCAAGACGGCAGCGCGGCCCTCGGGCGTGCACGGCAGGAGCCTTGCGGCCGGGGATTTCTCGGCGATGTACCAGTTGATTGCGTTGGACTCCCACAGCGTGGTCTGGCCATCGATCAGCGTGGGCACCTTGCCTGCGGGGTTCAGTGCCAGATATTGCGTGCTCCGCGGCTTTCGCAGATCCAGCGCGTGCGGCTCGAACGCGATGCCGGCCTCGTACAGGGCCAGCGCGGAACGAGCCGAGTTGCCCGAGTTCATGCCGAAATGGAAATCGACCATGAAAGCGAGGCTAGCACGCTCCTGGAGCGCAAAACCAATGGTTCATGCCGTTCTCGAGGCCCGTTCGAATTCCAATCGATCTGCTTTTCCCATCCGAGCCAGCGCGCGGATTTGTTCGAATCAGTATGATTGGATCGAGGGAAGCCGTTCCGAATCCCCGAACGCACCAAGGAGAATCACCATGGCAGCAGACACCCTGGACGACCTGGGCTTTGCGCCCGAATGGGACCAGCCGGTCCCGTATATCCGCCGTACCCACGAGTGGTACAACACGCTCGGATATGGCAATCCCTACCGTTATGCGCAGTTCGCCGAAGTGCCCTTCACGCGGCTGCGCAAGCCTCTGTCCCAGTCGCGGGTGGTGCTGCTCACCACTGCCGCTCCGTATCAGCCCGACAAGGGCGACCAGGGCCCGAAGGCGCCCTACAACGCCGCGGCCAAGTTCTATGCGGTGTACTCCGGTGACACCGCCAAGGATCACGACCTGCGCGTCTCGCATGTCGGCATCAATCGCGATCACCTGACCGACGATGCCAACACCTGGTTCCCGCTGCCGGCACTGCGCCGCGCCGCCGCCAGCGGGCGCATCGGCTCGGTCGCGCCGCGTTTCTACGGCATTCCGACCAATCGCAGCCAGCGCCACACCATCGAATCCGACTGCCCCGAGGTGCTGGCGCTGTGCCAGGCGGACGGCGCGGATGTGGCGGTGCTGGTGCCCAACTGCCCGGTGTGCCACCAGACGATGAGCCTGATGGCGCGTCATCTCGAAGCCAATGGCATCCCGACCGTTGTCATGGGTGCGGCCAAGGACATCGTCGAGCAGTGCGGCGTGCCGCGCTTCGTGTTCAGCGATGTGCCGCTGGGCAATGCGGCCGCGCTGCCCTACGACCGCGCGTCGCAGGACTCGACGCTGGAACTCGCGCTGGGGCTGCTCGAAGGCGCGGTGGCGCCGCGCACCACGGTGCAGAACCCGCTGCGCTGGAAGGGCTCGTCGGAATGGCGGCTGGACATCATGAATGTCTCGCGCCTGACCCCCGAAGAGATCGCCCAGCGTCGCGCCGAGAACGACAAGATCAAGGCGGTTGCGCAAGGCGTGCGCGATGCCACCCTCAAATCGACTGCCTGATCCCATGTCCAAAGCATTTGCCGGCGTTCGCGTCCTCGACTTCACCCGCTTTCTGGCGGGCCCCTTCGGCACCTGGCAGTTCGCGCTGCAGGGGGCCGATGTCATCAAGATCGAACCCCATGAGGGGGACGATGTCCGCCAGGGGCAACTGGCGCCGAAGTGGGCCGAGCAGGGTCTGTCGCCCGCCTTCATGGCGATCAGCACCAACAAGCGCAGCCTGCGCCTGGACCTGAAGAAGCCCGAGGCGGTCGAGATCATCAAGCGGCTGGTTGTCGATGCCGACATCGTCTGGGAGAACTTCCGGACCGGCGTGATGGACCGGCTGGGCCTGGGCTACGAGGTGCTGTCGGCGATCAACCCCAAGCTGATCTACTGCGGGGTGTCCGGCTTCGGCACCAGCGGACCGCTGCGCGAAACCGCGACCTTCGACGGCCGCGTGCAGGCGATGTCGGGGCTGATGACACTGAACGGCGATCCGTCAGGAGGGCCGATGCGCGCCGGATTCGCGCTGGCCGATGTCGGCGCGGGCATCACTGCGGCGTTCGCGGTGTCCAGCGCGCTCTATCAGCGCACGCACA
>DAONCJ010000418.1:0-4093 GCA_035401985.1 Burkholderiaceae bacterium
AGGCCGTTCAGGTTGATGTTGCCGGCGCGGATCTGGCGCGCCACCTGGCGGGCGTGCTCGACCGTGCCCGCGGACACATAACCGGCCAGGCCGTAGGGCGTGTCGTTGGCGATCTTGACCGCCTCGGCCTCGTCCTTGAAGCCCAGGATCGTGAGGACCGGCCCGAAGACTTCTTCGCGGGCGATGGTCATGTCGTTGGTGACATTGGCAAACACCGTGGGACGCACGTAGTAGCCCTTGTCGATGCCTTCCGGACGGCCCGGGCCGCCGGCGACCAGCGTGGCGCCTTCTTCGATGCCCTTCTTGATCAGCGCCTGGATTTTTTCCCACTGACCGGCGTTGACGACCGGACCGATGCTGGTGTCAGCCGCGCGCGGATCACCGGCCTTGGTCTTCTCGGCCACTGCCTTGGCGATGGCGATCGCCTCGTTCATCTTCGACTGGGGCACCAGCATGCGCGTGGGCGCATTGCAGGACTGACCCGAGTTGTTGAAGACATGCGCCACACCACCGGTGACTGCCTTCTGCATGTCGGCGTCTTCCAGGATGATGTTGGGCGACTTGCCGCCCAGCTCCTGGCTGACGCGCTTGACGGTGACGGCTGCCTTCTGGGCGACGTCGATGCCGGCGCGGGTCGAACCGGTGAACGAGATCATGTCGATGCCGGGGTGCGCGCTCATGGCGGCGCCGACGTCCTGGCCCAGACCGTTGATGAGGTTGAACACGCCCTTGGGCACGCCGGCTTCATGAAGGATCTCGGCGAAGATCAGCGCCGACGAAGGCGTGAACTCGGAGGGCTTCAGGATCATGGTGCAGCCCGCGGCCAGCGCCGGAGCGACCTTGCAGGCGATCTGGTTCAGCGGCCAGTTCCAGGGAGTGATCATGCCGACCACGCCCACCGGCTCGCGCACGACCATCGCCGAGCCGACCGGCTCTTCGAAGTGGTAGGTCTTGAGCACTTCGAGCGTGGACATGATGTGGCCCAGACCGGCGCCGGCCTGGGCTTTTTCGGCCATGCCGATGGGGGCGCCCATCTCGTCGGACACGGCGGCGCCGATGTCCTTCATGCGCGACTTGTACACGTCGACGATGCGCGTGAGCAGCGCCACGCGCTCTTCGCGGGTGGTCTGGGAGAACGTTTCGAAGGCGCGGCGGGCGGCTGCCACGGCCTTGTCGACGTCGGCCGCCGAACCCAGGGCGATGTCGTACATCGGCTGTTCGGTGGCGGGGTTGATGACGGGACGGCTCTTGGGCGTCACGGGATCGACCCAGGCGCCGTCGATATAGAACTGCATGCGATGAACCATCGGGGTCCTCTTTACATTGAGAGTTGAAATCGAGCGTTGAACCAGGGGTGCGCCCGTACTTGGCGGCGCACTGCGGGGACGAATCCCACCGGCCAGCCCGTCATTTTCGCACGAACCCCCTGCCGGTGCCGCCGCTTCGTGTCGATCCGAAAGACCAGGCGATGGTCGAGCCGGCCGGGGCCTGCGATCATGGTGCACCTAGAAGCGCGAACCCGAGGGAATCACCATGCAGAAAGCGTTTGCCGGCCTCCGAGTGCTGGATTTCTCGACCACCATCGCCGGCCCCCATTGCACGCGGCTGCTCGCCGACATGGGCGCCGAGGTGATCAAGATCGAATCGCCCGAGGGCGACATGATGCGCACCCGTCCGCCGCTTCGAAACGGTGCCAGCACCGCCTTCGGACAGCTGAACGCCGGCAAGAAGAGCGTGGTGCTCGACCTGAAGACGGCGGCTGCCCAGGCCGCGATCCGCGAGATGGTCAAGACCGCCGACATCCTGGTCGAGAACTTCCGCCCCGGCGTGATGACCCGGCTCAAGCTCGATTACGCGGCGCTCGCCCCGCTCAATCCGCGCCTCATCTACTGCGCCATTTCGGGCTACGGCCAGACCGGGCCGTCGTCGCAGCTGCCGGCCTACGCGCCGGTCGTCCACGCCGCCTCCGGCTACGACATGGCGCACCTGCGCTATCAGGAGGGCCGCACGCGCCCCGATTACTGCGGAGTGTTCTTTGCCGACGTCGGCTCGGGCGCTTATGCCTTCGGCGCGATCGCCACGGCGCTGCACCAGCGCCACGCCACCGGCCGCGGCCAGCTGGTCGATGTGTCGATGCTCGAGACGATGATGGGCTTCACCCTGAGCGAGCTGCAGGCCGCGCAGTTCGAGGTGCCGCCGATGGGCCGGCCGATGTTCGGGCCGATGCAGTGCGCCGACGGCTACGTGATGGTGGCGGTGGCCAGCGAAAAGACCTTCCAGAACCTGTGCGTGGCGGCCGGTCATCCGGAATGGATCGAGAACCCGCTGTTCAAGAAGTACATGGACCGGCGCGTCCACTGGGGCGCCTTCATGGATCTGGCCGAGGAATGGTCGCGCGAACTGACCGTGGAGCAGTGCCAGGCCGCCTTCGACCGCGAGGGCGTGCCCTGCTCGCCCTACCGCACGGTCGCCGAGGCGATGGCCGATCCGCAGATTGCGCATCGTCGGGCGCTCACCGAGGTGCGTGACGCCGGCGGCACCTTCAAGGCGCTGGATGCGCCGTTCCGGCTGTCCGACGCCGACACCCACGTTGTCGGGTTCTGCGACAGCCTGGGCGAGCACACGCAGGCCGTGCTGCGCGAGGCCGGCCTGACCGATGACCAGATCGCTGCCGCCACGGGGGCCAAATGAACCTGCCGGTGACCGAGCACGTCACGCGCAGCGCCCGTCACACGACCGCGTATCTCGCCTGCGGGCCCGCCGACGGCACACCGGTCATTCTGGCGCACGGCTGGCCCGAGCTGGCAATCAGCTGGCGCCACCAGCTGCGCTGCCTCGGACAGTTGGGCTTTCGCGCCATCGCGCCGGACATGCGCGGCTACGGGCGTTCCAGTCAGTATCCGACGCACGCCGATTACGCGCTGGAACACAGCGTGGCCGACATGCTCGAGCTGCTCGACTCGCTGGGCGCCGGGCGCGCGATCTGGGTCGGCCACGACTGGGGCACGCCGGTGGTCTGGAGCATGGCAAGCCATCATCCCGAACGCTGCTTCGGGGTGGCGGCCCTGTGCGTGCCGTATCTGCCGCAGGGCTTCACGCCCGCCACCTGCGAGCCCTACATCGATCGGCGCGTCTATCCGCGCGAGCAGTTCCCGGCCGGCCAGTGGGACTACATGCACTACTACGAGGAACACTTCGAGCGTGCGCAGGCGGTCTATGAGGCGAACCCGCTCGCCACCGTCAAAGCGATGTTCCGGCGCGGCGACCCGGCAGCTCGCGGCAAGCCGTCGCGGCTGGCCGGGTCACGTGCCACGGGCGGCATCTTCGGCCCGCTGGATGCCGCGCCCGATTTCCCGCTCGACCCTCAGGTTCTGGACGAGGAAGACCTGCATCAGTACGCCGCGTCACTCGCGCGCAATGGCTTCTTCGGGCCGAACTCCTGGTACCTGAATGCGCAGGCCAACTTCGCCTATGCGCAGCGCGCGCGCCACAGCGCCTGTCTCGACATGCCGGTGCTGTTCTTTCACGCCGCGCACGACTATGTGTGCGAGACCATCGATTCGACGCTGGCGCAGCCGATGCGCGTGGCCTGCCCCCGTCTGACCGAACTGACGGTCGCCTCCGGCCACTGGATGGCCCAGGAAAAACCGGTCGAGGTCAACGCAGGCCTGGCCCGCTGGCTGGGGCGCGAATTTCCGACGCTCTGGCGCGTCTGAAGTTCAGCCCAGCCAGGCGCGGATCGCGGCCACGCCGCGCATCGTCAGCAGCAGGCGCTCCGAATCCATCGGCAGCGCCTGCGAGGCGAACTTCGCGATGACGACCTGGCGGGCCCGGTCGACGAACAGATGCTGACCGAACACGCCGACACCGAACAGCATCGGTGAATCGCCACCCAGCGAGTACCACTGGTTGCGATAGGAAATCGGCATCCCGTCGAAGTACGGGACGAAGTCGCCGCGGTCCCAGGCCGCCGGATCGCCGCCGGTCTCGAGGTCGCGTATCGCCGCCTCGGAAATGATCTGGCGGCCGTCGCGCTGCCCGTCCTGCACCAGCAGCTGTCCGACCCGCGCAAGGTCACGCGTGGTGGCGCAGA
>DAONCJ010000419.1:0-4093 GCA_035401985.1 Burkholderiaceae bacterium
CATCTCCTACCGGGTCGGCAGCGGCGCCTGGGCGAGCCGAAGCAACAGCGGCGCCCCGGCAGACAACCAGGGCAATGCGACCTACCTGTTCACCAGCAGCCCATATCTGCTGGGCACGAGCGATATCTTCCGGGTCGGTGCGAAATTCGGCGACGACAACGACAGCTTCAAGATCTTGGCCATCTCCGTCGAAACCCAGCCCCCGGTCGTCATCACGACCGCGAGCGTTCCGGTGCCCGGCACGGTTCTGCTGCTCGGCGCCTCGCTGCTGGGCATGGGTGCCATGCGCCGCACCCGCCGGCCCGCCTGAGCGCAAGCAGGCCGGCGGCACGCCCAAGGGCTTCAGCCCAGGACGTCGTCGGCCACGAAGCTGTTGTGGCGGCGCTCGTCGCCGAAGCTGCTCATCGGCCCGTGACCCGGCACGAAGGCGACATCCTCGCCCAGCGGCCAGAGCTTGCGGGTGATCGAATCGATCAGCGCCGCGTGGTTGCCGCGCGGAAAATCGGTGCGCCCGATCGATCCCTGGAAAAGCACATCGCCGACGATCGCCAGGCGTGCTTCTGGGTGAAAAAACACGACATGGCCCGGCGTGTGGCCCGGCGTGTGAATGACCTGCAGGGTCTGGTCGCCGAACTGCACCGAGTCGCCGTCTTCCAGCCAGCGGTCGGCCTCGAAGGCCTCCAGCGCCGGAAAGCCCAGACGCTTGCCCTGGTCGGGCAGCTGGTCGATCCAGAACTTGTCCTCGCGCTGCGGGCCTTCCAGCGGCACGCCATGGCGGCGGGCGAACTCGGCCGACTGTCCGCAGTGGTCCAGGTGCCCATGGGTCAGGAAGACCTTCTCGAGCTTCGCGCCCAGGCGCTGCAGGGCTTCGTCGATGCGATCGAGATCGCCGCCCGGATCGAAGGCCGCTGCCCGACCGGTGCGGGTGCAGACCAGCAGCGAACAGTTCTGCTGATAGGGCGTGACCGGCACCAGCGCCAGTTGCAGGGGATGTGAGGCGGCGCTGTCGTCGCCGTCCTCGGATCGGTTGTCGTCACTGCTCATGCGGCAAGCTGGCCTTCGCGAATAAGGAATGGTTGGAAAAATGGCCGTGGTGGTCGCGACGGCACCGCCGCCGCGTGGCCGTGCGCCCCGGTCAGCGCTCGATCAGCTGGTCGAGCACCCGGCCGCCGACATCGGTCAGCCGGATGCGCACCGGCCTGAAGTCATGATCGTACCCGAGCCAGACATCGACTTTCGGATCACGGGCCGGATCCCCGTCGCGACGCACCAGGTGGACCGTCTGCAGCGGCCCCGAGGGCGTGGCGAGCACCTCGGTCCCCAGGCTTTCGAACACTGCGGCATCGATGGTGCGTGAGCCCAACTCGGGAATGGTGATTGTCTGGCCGGCGGCCAGCCGCTGCGGCTGGGCCCGCAGAATCAGCCCGATCTGCAGCAGCATCGACAGCCGATCCTGGCTTCCGGGCTGCAGGGGCGCCTTCTGGCCGCCCGAGAAGTTCGCTTCCGCGCGCGCGTAGTCGACGGCGGACCAGCGCTCGGGACGCTTGCCGCGCTGCTCGACGAAGCGCTCGGGCATCAGCCCGTCGGGCCCCATGCGCCCGCTGCTCGACTGGTTGATGACCCCCGAATACAGCAGCGCGGTCAGCCCCTGGGCGCGGCCCTCGGTGGCCACGCGATAGCGCTCGCCATCGATCTCGATCACATAGTCCAGCGTCGCCACGGCATTGTTGTCGGTGTATTCGCCGTAATAGACCTGGAAGCGGCTGCGCCCGGGCATCGGCGCACCCAGCGTGACTCCGTAAAGCGCCTGCCGACCCGACTCGGCCACCGACTCGCCGGCGCGCGCCCGGCCCTCGGGATTGTCCTCTGGCGCAGGTGCGGCCGCGGTGTCGGCCGATGACTCGGTCTCGGGCGCTGCCGCGTCGGGCGCAGCCTCCGGCGCAACGGCGCCCTGCGCACCCGCATCGGCCAGCACCTGCGCAGCCGCGTCGGGCGCGGGCGCCTCTGGCGTGGGCTCGGGGGCAGAGGTGGCCGGCACAGGCGGCCGCACCGCAGCCGGCGGGCGGCTCGGACGGCTCGGGCGCACTGCCGGCGGACGCGGCTGGGGCGCGACGACCGGCTCGGGGCGGATCAGGCTGACCTGCAGCGGCGGGCGCGGAGCCGACTCGCGCTCGCGGCCCAGATCGAGGCCGCGCATCAGGGCAAGCAGCGCCAGCAGATGCGCCAGCAGCACGAGCGCCGCCAGCACGAGCCGGCGCGCACGGCCCGGCCGCGCCGGCCATGCCTGCGCGCTTTGCTGCTGCGCTGTCGCGTGTTGCTGCATGCTCTGGGTCGATCGCCTTTGTACCGTTGCTCCTGCCATTATGAAGACAACGCATCACAGGCCTGTGCGGGCGATGTCCGCGGCCTGCCCGCCTGCAGCAACGGCCGCCCGCTTCAAGATCCGATATCCGCCATGCGACGCACAGCCCCCGTCTCCACCCCGCCCGTTCGCGGCCGCCGCGAACTGCTGCGGCTGGCCCTGGTCAGCGCCGGCACAGGCGCGCTCTGGCTGCCTGGCCAGGCACTGACGCAGCCGCGCTTCGAGGCCGATCCGTTCACGCTGGGCGTGGCCAGCGGCACGCCGACCCACGACTCGATCGTGCTGTGGACCCGGCTCGCGCTGCCTTCGCTGTTCGGTTCGCGGCTCGGCACCGAGCCGATCACCGTGCGCTGGGAGATCGCCCACGACGAGGCCTTCACGCGGCCGGTCCAGAGCGGGCGCACCGTCGCGCTGGTCGAGCTGGCGCATTCGATCCACGTCGAGGTGCGCGGCCTGGAACCCGATCGCTGGTACTGGTACCGGTTCATGGCCGGCGACGCCGTCAGCGCGACGGGCAGAACCCGCACGTTCCCGACGGCCGACGCGCCGGCCGCGCGGCTTCGGCTGGCCTACGCATCCTGCCAGCGCTGGGAGCACGGCCACTACGGCGCGTATCGGCACATGCGCGACGAGGACGTCGATGCGGTGGTGTTCCTGGGCGACTACATCTACGAATACCCGACGGCCCTGAACGCGGTGCGGGTGCCCGACGGCGGCTGGGTCACCACGCTGGGCGGCTACCGCCAGCGCTATGCGCTGCACAAGTCCGACCCCGCCCTGCAGGCGATGCATGCGGTCTGTCCCTGGCTGATCACCTGGGATGACCACGAAGTCCAGAACGACTACGCGGGCATGCACGAGGGCGAAAACGGGCCCCCGGTGGCTGATTTCGCGGCACGCCGGGCAGCCGCCTATCAGGCCTTCTACGAACACATGCCGCTGCCCGCCTCGGTGCTGGTGCAGGCTCTGAGCGGCTTGTCCACGGGCGCCGAGATGCGGATCCACGGCCAGGTGCGCTTCGGCCGGCTGGCCACGCTCTACCTGCTCGACGACAGGCAGTACCGCGATGCCATCGTATGCACCGGGTCAGGACGACCGGGCTCCGGCCGCATCGACCCGGCCAACTGCGCTGCGCTTGCCGACCCCGCGCGCAGCCTGCTGGGCAGCGCGCAGGAGGCCTGGCTGGACCAGGCGTTTGCGGCATCCCGGACCGGCTGGAATGTAGTCTGTCAGCAGACGCTCTTCGGGCGACGCGATTTCCGGCCCGGCGCCGGCGAGTCGCTGTGGAACGATGGCTGGGACGGCTACCCGGCCGCACGAGGCCGCTTCACCGACAGCCTGCGCCGCCATGCCCTCAGCAATGCGGTGCTGCTGGGCGGAGACGTGCACGAGAACTGGGTCGGCCACGTCAAGGCCGACTACCGGGACCCGGCCAGCGCCGCGCTCGGCGTCGAGTTCTGCGGCACCAGCATCACCTCCCGCCCGACCGCCAGCGGCCGCCACGCCGAATGGCTGGCCGAGAATCCGCACTTCGTGTTTGCCGAGGGGCGCCATCGCGGCTATGGCATCGCCGAATTCACGCCGGCCCGGCTGAGCACCACGCTTCGGGTGGTCGATGACGCCACCCGGCGCGAGCCGTCGATCAGCACACTGGCACGGTTTTCGGTGTCGGCAGGGCGGCCGGTGATCGAGCGCGATTGACACGCGCCGCAGCCGCCAGCCAGCCCGTCA
>DAONCJ010000420.1:0-4088 GCA_035401985.1 Burkholderiaceae bacterium
CTGATCCCGGCCTTCAGCCGCCCCGCGTGATGATCCACGGCCCCGCTGACATAGGCGGGCCGTACGGCGCTCCATGCCCACGGCAGCGCGCCGTCGATGGTGGCGAGGTTTCGCCAGACCAGGTTGACCACCGGCACGCCGAGCGTGGCGCGGATGTCGGCGTACAGCTCGGCGACATCGCCCCGCGCGTCGGCCTCGCTGATCGCATCGACCGGATCCTTCGCGCTCAACGCTTGCCTTCGATCGCGATCTCGACGATGCGCGGTCCGCCAGCAACGAAGGCGGCCGACAGCGCAGCGGCCAGGTCGTCCGCCTTGTCCACCCGCACCCCGGGCACCCCCATGCCCGCAGCCATCTCGACGAAGCCCAGCGCCGGGCCGCCCAGGTCCATGTGCGGATAGGGCTTGTCGGTGGCCGCGTCGAAGCGCTGGCGGTAGATGTCGAGGTTGTGCTTGAGCACGCGGTATTCGCGGTTGGCGAGGATCACGAAGACGATCGGCAGCCGGTGATGCGCTGCCGTCCACAGCGCCTGGATCGAGTACATCGCCGAGCCGTCGCCGGACACGCACAGCACCGGCCGGCCCGGGTGGGCCACCGAGGCGCCGATCGCGCCTGCCAGACCCTGGCCGATGCCACCGCCCCGCGCGCCGAGATAGCTTTCGTTGGCGTCGAGCTGGAAGGCAGCCGCGAAGTCGACGCTGGCGGTGATCGACTCTTCGACGATCATCGCCTCGGCCGGCGTGGCGCGCCGCAGCTCGGCCATCACGCGCGGCATCGAGATCGGCAGCCGTGCCCATGCCTTTTCCAGGCGTGACTGATACGAGGCCGTCTCGCGCGCCTTGTGCTCGGCGAGCGCGGTGCAGCGGGCGGCTGCGCCAGCCCGCGCCGGAGCATCCATCGCCAGGGCCAGCGCATCGTCCAGCGCAGCCAGCGTGCTGCCCATCGCCCCGACCAGCGCCACCTCCACACCGTGGTTGTAGCCTGCAGGCCGCGCCGACGATTCGATCTGGATCACCCGCCCGCCATCGGGGAACGGACGCCCGGCGGAGTACCAGACTTCCTCGAAGAACGCGCCGCCGATCAGCAGCACGCAGTCGGAGGTGCCGAGCGTCTTGCGGATGGCCGCGGCATCGAAGGGCACGCCCGCCCGCGCATGCGGATGGGCTGCCGGAAACGACACATGGCCGCGGATGCCTTCGAACCACACCGCCGCACCGACTCGTTCGGCCAGTGCCACGAGCCTGGCCGCCGCACCCGAGCGCCCGACCTCGTCGCCGACGACGATCACCGGCTCACGCGCACCGGCGAGCATCTCGCAGGCCGCCGCAATGCCGCGGGGATCGGGCGCGATGTCGTGGTACAGGTGCCGCGGCGCCAGCGGCGTGTTGGCGGTGTCCTGCGCCATCACATCGATGGGCAGCGCGACGAACACCGGACCGTAGGGCGGATCGTTGGCGATCTTGAAGGCCCGGCGCATCACCTCGTCCATCTCGTCGGCGTGCTGGACCTGGGTGCTCCACTTGGTCACCGGGGCGGCCATCGCCGCCAGGTCGTGCGAGAGAATCGGATCGCGCCGCAGCATGCGCGTGTCCTGCTGGCCGGCGGTCACCACCAGCGGCGCGTTCGCCTTGAGCGCGTTGTAGATCATGCCGATCGCGTTGCCCAGGCCCGGGGCGACGTGCAGGTTGGCGACGCCGGTGCGCCCGCTGCTGCGGGCGTAATAGCTGGCGGCGCCAACCGCCACGCCCTCGTGCAGATGGACGACGTACTGCACCGACGGATGATCGGACAGCGCATCGAGCAGCGGGCTCTCGGTCGTGCCAGGGTTGCCGAAGATCCGCTCCACACCGTGGGCGATCAGGCTCTGCATGAAGACTTCATGTCCGCGCATTCAGCGCTCCTTGAAAAGGGGATTGGTCGTGGCGGATGTCGGGCATGGCATGCCGCCGTACCGGGTAATCGTGCCGGTCAGGCCGCGACCGCACGACGCGCGATGATCTCGCCGATGCGGTTCATCACCTCGCGCCACGCGGCATCGATCTCGGGCGTCCACTGCGGGCCGAGCGCATCGCGAAAGCTCGAGATCATCGCCTGGAAAAAAAGGTCGAACTGGCTTGCCGGCACGCCCAGATCCTGGTGATTGAGCCATTCGGTGGCGATCAGCACTTCGGCGTAATGATTGCCGCCGACGAGGTCGAGGATCATCTCGAACACCTGATGCAGCATCTGCCCGCGCACCGCGCCGTCGGTGTCGCGCACGAACAGGTCCTTCAGGTTGGGGGCCATTTCGAACAGTCGCGCGTAGACGATCTGCGCGGGGTCGCCGACCCGTTCGGCAACCGCTTCGAGACTGCGTTCGATCAGTTCGGCATTCATGTCGACTCCTTGAAAGATGAGCGGCCCCGGCGACAGGCATGGACCTTCTGCCATGGACGCGGCGGTCTTCGCGGCAAGCGTAATGCCGTCGCTGGATTATCGCGACTGCGCGACCCCGGCTGCGACTATCTTCGACCTGCCGGCCGCCGCGGGCCGGATGCCCGGTTCGAAAACGAGATGGCCGTCGTGGCGGCGCCGTAGCGCGTCCGCAGCGCCGCCGCCGCGCAATGCCGGTCCCCAGGCGCCCGGGTATGCTGCCGCCATGTCGCGCGGCCTGTTCATCGCTTTTCTTCTGTCCTTCGGGCCGGCCGTGTCCAATTCGTTCGCGCGCTTTGCCTATGCACTGCTGCTGCCGGCGATGCGCTCGGACCTGCAATGGAGCTGGTCGCAGGCTGGCGCCATCAACACGGTCAACGCGTTCGGTTACCTGCTCGGGGCGCTGCTGGTCCGCGCGGTCGTCAACCGCCTGGGCAACCGCCGCCTGTTCTGCGCCGGCATGGTGATCAGTTCGGTCGCGCTGTTCGCCACCGGCCTGGTGCGCGAGTTGCCCGCACTGATGGCACTGCGGGTGCTGACCGGCATTGGTGGCGCGGCCGTGTTCATCTGCGGCGGCGCGCTGTCGGGCAATGTCATGCCGCGGCGCCCTGAAATGGCGACCACCACCATCGCGGTCTACTTCGCCGGCGGAGGGCTGGGCCTGATGCTCACCGGCGCGGTGCTGCCCGGCATGCTCGAGACGCAGGGGCCGGCCTCGTGGCCGCTGGCCTGGCGCGAGATGGGCATCGTGGCGGCGCTGATGTCGGCAGCCTCGATATGGGCGGCGCTGCGAATCGACGAGCCGGGTGCAGGGGCGGGGTCCTCGCAATGGCGGCTCGGTCCGCTCGCCGCGGAGTTCGCGTCCTACGCGATGTTCGCCCTGGGCTACATCGGCTACATGACCTTCATGGTCGCCTGGATGCGCGGTCAGGGTGCCAGTACCAGTCTGGTGATCGCGGTGTGGTGCCTGCTCGGGCTGGCGACATGGCTTGCGCCGCTGGTGTGGCGCTATCCGGCCGAGCACTGGCCTGGAGGGCGTCCGCTTGCAGCGGTCATGGCGGTGCTGGCGCTGGGCGCCGCATTGCCGCTGTTCTCGGCCCACACGGCAGTGCTGCTCGCGTCGGCCCTGTTCTTCGGGGTGGCGATGTTCAGTGCGCCTTCTTCGGTCAGCAGCTTCATCAAGCGCGCGCTGCCAAAGCCGGCCTGGGGAAGCGCCATGGCGACGTTCACGGTGATGTTCGCGGCCGGTCAGATCGCCGGCCCGGTGGCGATCGGCTGGGTCGCCGACCTGACGGGTTCGCTGGCCGGCGGACTGGCGGTGTCGGCAGCGCTGCTGGCCTTGGGGGCGGTGATCGCGCTCGCGCAGCGGGACGTCAGGGCGACGTCTGCTTGAAGCTCAGGGCGACGTCTGCTTGAACGTGTCGCAGGCGGCCAGCGTGCCCTGGGTCATGCCGATCTGAAACCACTGCATCCGCTGGCGGGCGGACCCGTGCGTGAACGCGTCGGGCACCACCACACCGCGGGACTGCTTTTGCAGTGTGTCATCGCCGATGGCGGTGGCGGCCCGAAGGGCTTCCTCGACATCGCCTTTTTCCAGCCAGCCCTTGGCCCGCTCGGAGTGGTGCGCCCAGATGCCCGCGAAGCAATCGGCCTGCAGCTCGAGCCGCACCGACATC
>DAONCJ010000421.1:0-4065 GCA_035401985.1 Burkholderiaceae bacterium
CGCGAAGGCCATGCCCTGCTGGGCGATGCCCTCTATGGTGGCAGTCCGGGGGCGATCGGCCGCCAGGCGCTGCACGCGTGGCGACTGGCGTTCGAACATCCCGATGGCTCGGGCGAGGTCGCGTGGCGGTCCGGCCCGCCGGCCGATCTGGTCGAAGCCCTGCGGATGTGCGGCATCGATCCCGACGCGTGGCGCCATGCCGCGGAGCAGCCGTGGAGCGCGCAATGACGCCGCCTTCCGAGTTGATCGGCTGGAAAGCCTGGCAGCCGGCCGCATGGCCGGCACCGTCCTGTGTGCGCGCCGGCCATACGCTGCGCGAGGGAGGAACCAGTGTCGGGCCGTGGGGCGATCTGAGCGGGGCAAAGGGCCTCAATCTGGGCGCGCAATGCGGCGACCATCCCGAAACGGTTGCCGCCAACCGCGCCTGCCTCGCTCGCCATCTGCCGGGCGAGCCAGTGTGGCTCGATCAGGTCCACGGAGTTCGCGTGCATCGGGCCGACAGCGCCGGCAGCGGCGTGCCGATCGCCGGCACCGACGCGGCCGTCACCGACCGTCCGGGCGTGGTCCTGGCCGTGCTGTCGGCCGATTGTCTGCCGGTGCTGCTGAGCAATGCTGACGGCACGGTCGTGGCTGCGGCGCACGCCGGATGGCGCGGGCTGGCGGGCGGCGTGATCGAAGGCATGGTGGCGGCTGCCCGTCGCCTGGCGCCCGGGGATACCCGGTGGCTCGCCTGGCTGGGGCCGGCCATCGGTCCGCAGGCCTTCGAGGTCGGCGACGATGTCCGCGACGCCTTCCTTGCTGACAGCACGCAGTCGGCGGCTGCCTTTGCTCCGGGGCGCGCGGCAGGCAAGTGGCAGGCCGATATTTTCCTGCTGGCGCGTCAGCGGCTGGCCCGGCTGGGCATCGACGCCGTCCATGGCGGCGGCTGCTGCACGGTCGGTGATCCGCGGCGCTACTACTCGTACCGGCGCGATCGCACCACCGGGCGGCTGGCCAGCCTCATCTGGATCGATCCGGCGGGCTGATCGCTTCCGGCGACGGGGCAGGCGGCTCGGCAGGGTCTGCCGGCGACTCGATCGGCGAAGCGGATGCTTCGTCGCGTCGCGCCTGATCGCGTCGGCGGCGTGGCGAGCCCATCACATAAAGCACCAGACCCAGCGGCAGCAGGCCTGCGCCGACGAAGGTCACGATGCCGCGAAAGACTGTCGGCTGCATGATCGAGATCAGCGCCAGGACGTAGAGCCATGCAATGGCGACGATGTACATGAGGGCCCGCCAGGGGCTTTAGGCAGCGCAAGCGCACCGTAAGCCGGAGTGTGTAAAGTCTGCTTCACCTGCCAGGAAACGCGTCGTCCGGTGTCCTTCGCCAGGCAGGGCTGTCGTTTGACAAAAGTCTTGCGCGGTGCAGAATGAATTCAGTCTAACAAGCATTTCTGGGGCGCTCGCAAGGTGCCCCGCACGGAGGGGAGACATGGCATCCGGGAAACAGTCCGCGCAGGATGGACGGGCCGCAGCACCGCGCGCCAGGGTCAGGAGTGGCACAGCCGGATCGGCGTCGCGTGGCACCACGCCGGCCGCGGTTGAAGCGACAGCCGCCGTGGCGGCCGGCGCATCATTGAAAGAAGCCGCGAGCGCGCCGCGCAAGCGCCGGACCACGTCGAAATCCGCCACGGCTTCGGCACCCGCGGCACCCGCGGCACCCAAGGCTGTCTCTGTGAAGGCCGCTCCCGTGCGACCGGCCAGACCAAAGCTCGTGGCTTCCGGCGGACGCGCAGACGGCGATTCGTCGCCCAAACCTGCTGCCGCTGCTGCGGCTGGCAAGGGCACGGGCAAGGGCGCAGGGAACGGCGCAACTGCGGGCGCCGCCCCGATCTCGCCCATGGCGCAGGCCGAGGCGCTGATCAGCGGACTGCTGCCGGCCATGCCCGCGGCCCAGATTCCACCGGCGCGTCTGGCCGAACTCCAGGCCGAGTACCTGCGCCGCTGGCAGCAGCTCGTCACCGGTGCAAGCCAGCACGCCGCCCCCGCGCTGAACGATCGCCGATTCGCCAACGAGGCATGGCGCGACAGCGGACCGTTCTCATGGACCGCGGCGCTGTATCTGCTGAACGGCGAGTTCATGCAGAAGATGGCCGAGTCGGTGCAGGCCGATCCCAGGACACAGGAGCGCGTGCGCTTCGCGACCCAGCAGTTCGTCGACATGCTGTCGCCGGCCAATTTCCTGGCGACCAATCCCGAGGCCCAGAAGAAGATTCTCGACACCCGCGGTGAAAGCCTGCGCGTCGGGCTCGAGAACCTCGTCAGCGACCTCGAGAAGGGCCGCATTTCCCAGACCGACGAAGAGGCCTTCGAGGTCGGCCGCAACGTTGCCACCAGCCCGGGCGCTGTGGTGTTCCAGAACGATCTGGTCCAGCTGATCCAGTACGAGGCGTCCACTCCGACGGTCGCCAAGCGGCCGCTGCTGCTCGTGCCGCCCTGCATCAACAAGTTCTACATCATGGACTTGCAGCCCGACAATTCGCTGGTCGCCTATGCGGTGTCGCAGGGCCACACGGTTTTCATGCTGAGCTGGCGCAATGTCGGCGCCGATCAGGGCAAGCTGACCTGGGACGACTATCTCGAGCAGGGCATCTTCGAATGTCTGCGGGTCGTGCGCGAGATCACCGGGGCGCCGACCATCAATGCGCTGGGTTTCTGTGTCGGCGGCACGATCCTGGCGGCTGCGCTGGCTGCGCTCGCTGCCCGCGGCGAGCACCCGGTGCAGTCGATGACGCTGATGACCACGCTGCTCGACTTCGCCGAGCCCGGGGTGCTGGGCATCTTCGTCGACGAGGCCTTCGTGCGGTATCGCGAACAGACGCTCGCGGTCGATGGCATCCTCAAGGGGCAGGAACTCGCCACGACCTTCTCGTTCCTGCGGCCCAACGACTTGGTCTGGAACTATGTCGTCAGCAACTATCTGAAGGGCGATCGTCCGCCGGCATTCGACCTGCTGTACTGGAACGCCGACAGCACCAACCTGCCGGGGCCGATGTACTGCTGGTATCTGCGGCACATGTACCTGCAGAACGAACTGATCATCCCCAACCGCCTGACCTGCGTAGGCGAGTCCATCGACCTGCGCAGCATCGGGCTGCCCACGTTCGTGTTCGGCGCTCGCGAAGATCACATCGTGCCCTGGCGCGCCGCCTATGCGAACACCCAGGTGCTCGATGCGCCGGTGCGCTTCGTGCTCGGCGCCAGCGGCCACATCGCCGGCGCGATCAATCCGGTTTCCAAGAACAAGCGCAGCTACTGGACCGGTCCCGCCGAGTATCCCGCCGACCCCGATGCCTGGCTGCAGACGGCGACCGAGCGACCGGGAAGCTGGTGGCAGGAGTGGTCGGCCTGGCTGCAGGAGCACCGCGGCGGCGAGCAGGCGGCGCCGGCCAGTGTGGGCAACAGGCAATACCCGGCGCTCGAGCCCGCGCCGGGCAGTTACGTCAAGGCGCGCGCGCCAGAGTAGGTGTCTTGTGAGTTGCCGGCAGCGGCGGCATCACCCGGCATATTCCAACAAAAGGAGAGGGAGTTCACATGAGCAAGAAGCTGGCATACGTGACGGGCGGAATGGGCGGCATCGGAACCGCCATCTGCCGCAAGTTCCATGACATGGGCTACGAGGTCGTCGCCGGCTGCGGGCCGACCCGCGACTTCGTCAAGTGGATCGACGAGCAGAAGGCCGACGGGTACAAATTCCATGTGTCGGTCGGCAACGTATCCGACTGGGAATCCACACGCGCAGCCTTCGAGAAGGTTCGCGCCGAACTCGGCAACCCCTCGATCCTGGTGAACAACGCCGGCATCACGCGCGACGGCGTGTTCCGCAAGATGTCGCTCGACGACTGGAATGCGGTCATCTCGACCAACCTGAATTCGCTGTTCAACGTCACCAAGCAGGTCATCGACGGCATGCTCGATTCGGGCTGGGGACGCATCATCAATATCTCGTCGGTCAACGGCGAGAAGGGCCAGTTCGGGCAGACCAACTATTCGGCCGCCAAGGCGGGCATGCACGGTTTCACCATG
>DAONCJ010000422.1:0-4049 GCA_035401985.1 Burkholderiaceae bacterium
GGCCGGGCTGCGGTGCAGCCGCTGCGGGCGCGGACGAAGCGTTTGGCGGCGACGCCGGTGGCGAGGTGGCCGACGGTGTGCCCGGCTGCGCCGCCGAAGGACCCGTGGACGCGCCAGGGGTCGGCGCCGCGGCCCTCGCCGGAGCGGTCGCAGTAGACGGGGCTGCGGAAGGGGCAGCGGAAGACGCCGGAGCCGGCGCTGCGGCGGGCGGCGGGGCCGGTGTCGCGGCAGGGGACGCAGCCGGCGTCGCGACCGGCGCCGTCGACGAGCCGCCGGGCGATGCCTTGCCGGCATCCGTGGGCGTCTGCGCCATCGAGATCCCGCATGCCAGGAGTGCACCGAGCAGCAGCGCGCTTCGCCCTCGCGGGAATGCGGTGCCCGCCTCTGCGCGCGGCAAGCCGGGTCGGAACGTTCGGTCGGTTGGAAGCTGGGATCGGCTCATGCGGGGAAGTTCAGTTCGGTCGGCCAGGCGGTCGGCGCCGGTAAGGCAGTCGCTCACGGCTGACCGGTGAACTGCTTGCGCAGGCCCTGCCAGCATTGCGCGTAGCCGCCCTGCAACTGGGGCGAGGCCAGCGCGGCCGCGGTGGTGCGGATCGGCAATCGGGTCTCGAACATGAACGCCATGGTGTCGCGGATGTAATGCGGCTGGCGGGTGTCGGCCTGGCTCGCCTTCAGGAATGTGTCGGCATCGGGCCCGTGCGCGGCCATGCAGTTGTGCAGTGACGCACCGCCCGGCAGGAAGCCTTCCGCCTTGGCGTCGTACACGCCCTGGATCAGGCCCATGAATTCGCTGGCGACATTGCGGTGGAACCACGGCGGCCGAAAGGTGTCTTCCATCGCGAGGATCCGGGGCGGAAAGATGACGAAATCGATGGCATCGGTGCCCGGTGTGTCCGACGGCGACTGGAGCACCAGAAAGATGGACGGGTCGGGATGGTCGAAGCTGATCGATCCGATCGCATTGAAGCGGCGCAGATCGTATTTGCACGGCGCGTGGTTGCCATGCCATGCCACCACGTCCAGGGGCGAATGGCCGATGCGTGCCGACCATAGCCGGCCGAGGAACTTGTTGACGAGTTCGAACGAGCCTTCGCGATCCTCGTACGCAGCGCACGGGGTCAGGAAGTCGCGCGGATTGGCCAGGCCGTTGGAGCCGATGGGGCCCAGATCGGGCAGCTGGAACGGTGCGCCGAAGTTTTCGCAGATGTAGCCCCGGGCTCCGTCCAGCGTGCCGCCTTCGTCGCGGCAGTCCGGCAGTTCGACCCGAAAGCGCAGTCCCCGGGGAATCAGCCCGATATCGAGCGGTTCCAGTTCCAGCACGCCCAGCTCGGTGGCTATCCGCAGCCGGCCGAGCTGCGGCACGATCAGCAGCTCGCCATCGCTGTCGCAGAAGAAACGATCGCGCATCGAGCGGTTGGCGGCGTACAGATGGATGGCACAGCCCGACTGCGAGCCAGGGTCGCCGTGGCCGCCGAAGGTGGACCAGCCGTCCAGGAAGTCGGTGGGTACAGAAGGCAGCGGCAGCGGGCTCCAGCGCAGCTGGTTGGGCGGGGTGACAGCCTGCGAGAAGTCGGACACGATTCCGGTGTGCTCGATCGGCTCGAATGGCTCATGCACCGCGCCGGGGCGCAGCCGGTACATCCAGGTGCGCCGATTGTGCGATCGGGGCGCCGTGAAGGCGGTGCCGGAAATCTGCTCGGCGTACAGGCCATAGGCGCAGCGCTGCGGCGAATTGCGCCCGACCGGCAGTGCGCCAGGCAGCGCCTCGCTCGAAAACTGGTTGCCGAAGCCGCTCTGATAATCAGCCTGCGCCTTGCTCTCGCGCCCGCCAGAAGGCGCTCCCGACTGCTTCACCGCGGCCATGCTCTCCCCCTGCGATCGGCGCTCATGTTCGGCGCCTATGGTAGCGCCTGCACGCCCGCAAGACCTGCCGACCGTTCGCCTCGGGCCTGCACTGTCGGCAGCCGGTCACAAATCCGCTCATCGGTCTGGATCCCTCGACCGGCGCGGCTTGGCCCGTCCATTGCTTTGGTAGACTCGCCGGGACGCGAAACTTCCACTTGCCGCGGATCGCGCGCTGCCGCACCCGGGCGGTGAGCCCTGGCACTGCTGAACGGGGATCGGATCTTGCTGGCCAGCCTGAGGGAAAGTTTCGTTTCGCTCGTCCATTCGGTGGCGAGACTGTTCAAGCCTTCGGAAAGCATGCTGCCCCCCGGGGAGATCCGCGCCCTCGTGCGCGAGACGCTGGCGCTTTTTGCCCTCTTCGGTTTCGTCGGCGCCCTGCTCAACTGGCTGTTCGGCATGGCCTCGAGCGAGCGCGCCACTCAGATCGTGCTGGCCTTCTCCCTGTTTCTGCTGGCGCTGCGCTCGTCCGCGCTCTGGCTGTCCGAACGCAAACTGGCGTGGATCCTGCTCGCAGGTTCCATCGTGATGGCGATTCTGCTCGCACTGTCACTGCAGACGGTGCAGGCGGTCCAGATGCTGACGCTGACCGTTCCACTGGTGTTCCTGACCTTCGTGTTCGGCGCCCGGATGGGCCTGCTCTACGGCGCGGTGGTCGGCGTCATCGGCCTCGTGGTCGCCCGCCACGAAGTCCAAAGCGGATTGGCAGTCCGGCTCGCGCCGTACAGCCAGGCCTGGGTGCTGGCCGAGCTGATGCTGCTGCTGCTGCTGATGGCACTGGGGCTTCGGCGCTATGTCGCCCTGGCGCACCGGTCGGCCAGCGAGGTCACGGCTCGCCAGGCACGTGCGGATGGTGCGGCGGCCGTCAAGGCCCGGCTCGAGCTGGCGCTGCGCGCCGGCCGCTATGGCGTCTGGGAATTCGATCCCGCCGTTCAGTTTGCCGAGGTCGACGAGCGGACGCTCGAACTGCTGGGCCTGCCCGCCGGCCTGCCGCAGATCAGCGCCCGTCAGTGGATCGGGCAGATCATCGAGGATGACCGATCCCGGGTGGCGGCCCGCGTCAAGCAGTGGCTGGAGATCCGCGGACCGCTGGAGCTGCGCTATCGGGTTCGTGACCGCTCCGGTGCCGTGCGCTGGCTGGCCTGCGAAGTTGATGTGGGCCGCGACGAGGCGGCCGGACGCATTGTCGGGGTGCTCTCGGATCTCACCGACGACATGGCGTTGCATGCGCGAATGGAGAACGCGCTGCGCCGTGCCGATCAGGCGGTGGTGGCGGCCCGCGCTTACTTCTTCGAGTTGGACCTCGAAACCGGCCGGCTGGTGCGGGACCAGAAGGCCGGCAATCTGCTGCCGGTGCCGCTGGAGGAATTCGGGCAGTCGATCCGCACGATGTTCAAGTTCGTGCCCGAGCCCGCGCGGCAGCGGGCCCTCGATTCGCTCGAGCAGACGGTCAACGGCGGCGGCGATCAGTTTGACCTCGAGATGCCGACGATGGCGCCAGGCGAGTCGCTGCGCTTCTTTCGGACGCTGGGCCAGATCGAGCGCGACGACCAGGGCGTTGCACGGCGCCTCTATGGCATGAACATGGACGTGACCGAATCCCGGCGCGTGCGCCGCGACCTCGAGCGGATCACGCAGCGCTTCGAACTGGCCGCCGAGGCCGGCAGTCTCGGCCTGTGGGAGTTCGACCTCAAGTCGCAGATGGTCGTGCAGACTCCGATCGGCGCACGGCTGTTCGATCTGCCCACGCTCGATCCGATCCATGTCGGCTGGTATCTCGAGCGCATCCTGCCGGAGGACCGCCCGACGGTCGAGTCCACGTTTCGGCGAACCATCGAAGGACTGGGCGGGTTCGAGATCGTGTACCGGATCCAGGTCAAGGGTGCCGTGCGCTGGGTTCGCAGCGCGGGCCGCCTGGAAAGCAATGACCGCGGCCAGCCGGTTCGTCTGGCCGGCGTCAATTGGGACATCACCGGCGACATTGCCGCGCAGGAGCGTCTGCGTGAAGCGAACGAACGGCTGGGTCTGGCGCTGTCTGCGGCCAATGCGTCGGTATGGGAATACCAGAGCGGCATCGATCGGGTGATCTGGGACGAGCGCGCCCGCGACCTGTACGGCACCGACCCCAATGCGGTCGGCGAGCGCCT
>DAONCJ010000423.1:0-4041 GCA_035401985.1 Burkholderiaceae bacterium
TCCGTGGCCTGCCCTCCAGCATCCAGATCGTCGGCAAGCCCTATGACGAGCGCACCGTGCTGGGCCTCGGACAGGCCTTCGAGACCGCCGCCGGATTTGCTGCGCAGCGTCCGTCGCTGAACGCGCTGGGACTCGACTGATCGCCAGCCGCTTGCGGCGCATGGTGGCGACCAATTCCGGCACAGGTCGCTCGAATCTCCTTGTGGCGCCCGCGGCCATCGACTAGATTGCGCCCATGTCCGAAGCCCTACCCGCCAGCGCATCCGCCGACAGAGCCCACGGCGAGCGCATCTATCGGCGTCTCGCGATCGTGCTGGGGCTGCTGGTCACCGGCTATTTCGTCACAGTGCCGCTGCTGGGCCTGAACCTGGCCTTTCACTTCTACATGATGCTGTGGATCACGATGGCCACAGCCTTCAACATCAGTTCCGGCTTCTCGGGCTACATGCCCTTCGGCTACGTGGCCTTCTACGGCGTCGGCGCGTTCACCACCGCCATCCTGGTCAAGAAGGCGGGATTCGCGGTACTGGCCGCGCTGCCGCTGGCGGGGGTGGCCGGCGTGCTGCTCAGCCTGCTGATGGCGCCCACGCTGCGCCTGTCGGGCATCTATTTCGCGATTGTCAGCCTGTCGCTGGCCGGCATCTGCCGCCTCACCATCGCCAACCTGCCCGAGGAAATCACCGGCGGCAGCTTCGGCATCCAGCTCGGCAGCCGGGCCGCGCCGGTGCACGCGTTCTACGTGATGATGGCGGTGATGCTGCTGGCCCTGGCCTCGGTGCTGTGGCTGTCGCGCTCGCGGCTGGGCAAGGCGCTGCGTGCGGTGCGCGATGACGCCGAGGCCGCCGACATGATGGGCGTGAACGTCGGCTGGGTGCGTCTGCAGGGCTGGATGATGGCGGCGTTCTTTCCGGCGCTGTGCGGCGGCCTCGAAGCCTGGTACACCAACGTGGTCGACACCGAAACAGCCTTCAACACGCTGATCACCGCCAAGACGGTGATCTACGCCGTCGCGGGGGGCCTGGGCACCGTGACCGGGCCGATCGTCGGCGCCATCGCGATGTCATGGCTGGACGAACTGGTCTGGCGGCGCTTCCCGCTGATCAATCTGCTGATCCTGGGGGTCGCCGTGATGATGCTGGTGCTGTTCCTGCCGCGCGGCATCGTCGGCACGATCCTTCGCGCGCGTCCGCAGTGGCGCCGCTTCATTCCCTGAGGCCGGCATGTCGGGGCTGATCTTCAACGGACTGGTCAACGGCGTCATCGTCGGCGCCCTTTACGCGCTGCTCGGGCTGAGCCTGAGCCTGCTCTACGGCGTGCTGCGGGTGGTCAATTTCGCCCATGGCGAACTGGTGATCGCCGGCTCGTTCGTCGCCTATCTGCTGTTCCATTCGCTCGGACTGCCGCCGCTGCTCGCGCTGCCGGTGGCGGCGGTCGGCTTCTTCCTGGTCGGCTGGGGCGCGTACTACGTGCTGATTCCGCGCCTGGCGCGCAGCGACGATCCCGAAAGCATGTCCTTTCTGCTGATGTACGGCTTCTCGATCGCACTGGCCGCCGCCATGCTGCTGCTGTTCGGCGCGGACTCGCGCTCGATCGACTACTCCTTCGATCCGATCTCGGTGCCGATCGGCCCGGTCAATGTGTCGACCGCACGGCTGGTGGCCCTGGGCGTGACGGTGCTGATCACACTGGCGATGGGCGCGTTCCTGTTCCGCACACTGCCCGGCAAGGCGCTGCGCGCGGCCGCGATGAACCGCGAGGCGATCCAGATCGTCGGCGTCAACATCGTCCGGCTGTCGGCGCTGGCCTTCGCGCTGGCCTTCGGCCTGGCCGGCGTGACCGGCGTGCTGATCGCGCTGGTGTTTCCGGCCTTCAGTCCGTTCTCGGGCGGCGAATATTCGATCATCGGATTCATCGTGATCGTGCTGGGCGGCCTGGGCAACCCGGTCGGTGCGCTGATCGCGGGCGTGTTCTTCGGCGTCGCCGAGCAGATGGCCACGGTGTTCCTGCCGCAGGCGCTGGCCCAGATTGTGGGTTTCGCGATCCTGGTCGCCACGGTCCTGGTGCGGCCCACCGGCCTGTTCGGTTTTCGCGCGCTGCGATGACTGCCGCCATCGATGTCACCGGCCTGACCAAGCGCTTCGGCGGGGTGCAGGCGCTCGACGATGTGTCGTTCTCCGCGCAGCCCGGCCAGGTGCTCGGCATCATCGGCGTGAATGGTGCGGGCAAGACCACGCTGATGAACTGCGTGTGCGGCATCTACAAGCCCGATCAGGGCACCATCCTCATTGACGGCCACGACGTCACCGGACGCACCCCCCATGAGGTCGCGCACCGCGGCATCGGACGCACCTTCCAGATTCCGCGGGTGTTCCGCAAGATGTCGCTGGTCGACAACCTGCTGGTACCGGTGCTGGCGCAGCGCCGGCCCGACCGCGAGCTGCTGGCCCAGGCCGAGGCGATGCTCGAGCAGATGAACCTGCTGGCCCTGCGTCACAATTTCGCCGAAGAGCTGTCCGGCGGCCAGCAGAAGCTGCTCGAGATGGCCCGCATGCTGATGCCCGACCCGCGCGTGGTCATGCTGGACGAGCCTTTCGCAGGCGTTCATCCGCAGCTCTGCCGCTTCATGATCGAGCGCATCGAGGCGATGTCCGCAGCCGGCAAGACAGTGCTGCTGATCAGTCACGACCTCACGTCGATCTATCGTCTGTCCCATCGCGTGATCGCGATGAACCAGGGGCGCATCATCGCCGAGGGCGATGTGGCGGCGATCAAGGGCAATCCAGCGGTGATCGAGGCCTACCTTGGCCATTGACCAGTCCTCCACCGCGGCAGCCGAAGCGCCGGCCGCCATCGAGCTGCGCGCCGTCGACGTGGCCTATCACGGCGACATCCGCATCCTCCAGGATCTGTCGCTGGCGGTGCGCCACGGCGGCATCACCGGCGTGATCGGGCCCAACGGCGCGGGCAAGTCCACCGCCCTGCGCGCGCTGTACGGGCTGCTCAAGCCGGTGGCCGGCGATGTGCTGATCGAGGGCCGCAAGGTCACCGGCATGCCGCCCTGGGAGTTCATCAGCCATCGCGTGGCGATGGTCCCGCAAAGCCGCAGCCTGTTCGGCGAGCTGTCGGTGCATGACAACCTGATGCTGGCCTGCTGGACCTTCCGCAAGGACAAGGCACGGGTGGCGCGCGCGCTCGAGCACGCCTACGAACGCTTTCCGATGCTGCGCGACAAGCGCAGCGAAATGGCCGGCGCCATGAGCGGCGGACAGCAGCGCTTTCTTGAACTGGGCCGCGCGCTGGTGCTCGAACCGCGGGTGCTGCTGCTGGACGAACCGACCGCGATGGTCGCGCCCAAGCTCAGCGCCGAGATCTATGAATTCATCGCCAGCCTGCCGGCGCAGGGCATCACCGTGCTGCTGGTCGACCAGAACGTGCGCCAGTGTGTGCGCATCTCCGATCACCTGTATGTTCTCGAGCTGGGACGCAACAAGGTCGATGGCTCGGCCAGGCGCTTCGGCGAAGATCAGGCCTTGCGCGACCTGATCGCGCAGTGGGTGGACTACCGCATCGATTCCTGAGGAGACAGACGAGATGGACAAGCGACAACTGCTGAAGGGCGCTCTCGCCTCCGGCGCGATGGCCAGCCCGATGGTCCGCGCCCAGGCGCCGGCCGACAAACCGATCCGCATAGGCATGACGGTGTCGTCCAGCGGCACCTTTGCGCTGGCGGCCCAGTCGGGCCAGCGCGGCGTCGAAGTCTGGGTCGACGACGTCAACAGCCGCGGTGGCATCGACATCGGCGGGCGCAAGCGCAAGGTCGAGCTGGTCAAGCTCGACGACCGCAGCGACAAGACCGTGATCCCGAAGGTCTACGAAACACTGATCAAGGAGGAGAAGTGCGACCTGCTGTTCGGTCCCTTCGGCTCCACGCTGACCAGCGCCGCCGCCAACACGACCGAGCTGGCCGAGAAGATGATGATCATCTGGTCGGCCTCGGCCGACTCCATCTACCAGCAGGGCTTCAAGTCGATCGTCTCGGCC
>DAONCJ010000424.1:0-4019 GCA_035401985.1 Burkholderiaceae bacterium
AAGTCGACGCCCGCGGCCTGAACTGTCCGCTGCCGATCCTGCGCGCCAAGAAGGCCTTGTCCGATCTCACCAGCGGCCAGGTGCTGAAGGTGGTCTCGACCGATCCGGGTTCGCGGCGCGACTTCACCGCCTTTGCCAAGCAGACCGGCAACGCACTGGTCGCGGTCGAAGAGGGCGCCAGCGAGTGGGCCTACTACCTGAAACGCCGCTGAGGAATCCGCGCATGAACTTCGCATTCGACTTCAAGGGCCGCACCGCATTGGTCACAGGCGGTGTCTCGGGCATCGGCGGCGCGGCAAGCCGGGCCTTTCGCGCGGCCGGCGCGCACGTCATCGCCTGCGGGCTGACCGAGGCGGAACTGGCGGCCGCGCGCAGCGACCCTGGTTTTGCCGGCATCGACGTGCGCGCGCTGGACGTCACCGACAAGGCGGCCGTCGATGCGCTGATCGGCGGACTGCCGGCGCTGGATTTCGTCGTCAATTCGGCCGGGGTCATCCGGCGCGAAGCCGAACACGACCCCGAAGTGTTCGACCAGGTGCTCGATGTGAACGTGTCGGGCGGCATGCGGGTGAGTTCGGCAGCGCGGCCGCTGCTGGCGCGCAGCAACGGCGCCATCGTGTTCATCGGCTCGGTGATGTCATTCTTCGGCGGGCCACGCCAGCCGGCGTATTCGGCCTCGAAGGGCGCTGTGCGCAACCTGACGATGTCGCTGGCCAGCGCCTACGCGGCCGATGGCATCCGGGTCAATGCGGTCGCTCCGGGCTGGGTGGTCACCCAGTTGTCGCGTGGCGCACGCGAGGATGCGGCCCGCAATGCGCAGATCATGGCGCGTGTGCCGATGGGCCGCTGGGCCGAGCCGATCGAGATCGCCGATCCGATCCTGTTTCTGTGCTCGGACGCGGCCCGTTACATGACGGGCACGGTGATGCCGGTGGACGGCGGGTACATGAGCGTCGGCTGAGGAAAGCCGACGCTGGCCCGCGTGCCGTCAGCGCAGCGGGTCGAAGATCTGGTTCTTTGCCACCGAGGCGCACAGCGGCAGCACGATGCCGGCGTGGTAGGTGGACAGATCGGGCGCGGCAGCGACCTGAGCGTCGATCAGCGGCTTGAACTGAGGGATCTGCTCGACGTCGATCGGCGTCACCTGCACCCCCTGACTCGCGAAATACGTGGTGGCGGTCACCATGTTCTTCGCAGGAACGACCGGGTCGCGCGCACCTGCACACAGCGCGGTGCGGGCCGTGGGCTTGAAGTCGAGCAGGTCGTTCTGCGCCGCGCGCTGGCGTGCCGGGTAGTTCGGGTCGGTCTTGAACCGGTTGATGAAGGTGTCGGTCAGCAGTCCGCCCGGGCCGCGGATCGCGAGCGGCAGCTTGCCCTGCGTGAACAGTTCGGTGCCGGTCAGCGTGCCGGGAAGCAGCGTTTCGATGCCGTTGACCCACGGCGCCTGGAATACCTCGGACGGGTTGGCATAGACGTCGCCGTACGCCTTCTGGAAGCCGACAAAGATCATCGGCGCAAACAGCGTCATCCGCTGACCGGCCGGATTGTCCACCTGGTCGATCACGGTCTGCGACAGCACATAGGGCCCTGACATCGGCACCGAGGCGGTGACGGTGAACTCCTGGCGGTAGTCTTTTTCGAGTGCCCGCTGCGTGGCCATCGCCGCGTGTCCGCCCTGCGAATAGCCCGACAGGAACAGCTTGCCGCTGAGCGCAACGCCCTTGTCGGTCAGCATCTTCCTGGCTGCGCGCAGCGCATCGATGCTGACCACCGCGGTGTTGGCGGCATTCAGGTAGGGGTGATAGCTCAGGGTGGAGCCCGAATAGCCGTGATAGTCGGGCATCACGACGACATAGCCCTGGGCCGCATACATGGCCAACTGCAGGCCCATCTCGCCATTGGCGGGATCGGACATCGAATCGTTCTTCAGCACGGTGGTGCCGTGGTGATAGACCAGGATCGGGTAGGGCCCCGGACATCCTGACGGGATCAGCACGCCGGCACTTGCCTGCGCATCGTTGTCCTTCGGATCGCGGGTGTCGTAGATCAGGCGGTTGACCGACACATCGCATCGCGCAGTGGCTGCTCCGATCAGCGGTGCCAGGCCTTGTGCCGCCACGGTGGCGTCGATCGATGCCTTGGGCACGGCGGCCGTCTGGGTGGCGGACTGCAATGCGCCACGGTCGTTGTGGCTGCTGTCGCTGCCGCAGGCGGCGAGCACCGCGGCTATCGCGGTGACGGCAACCAGCCGCAAGTTTTGCATGGAAAGGTGCATCAGGGGCTCCAGGGATGGATACGGCAGGGTCAGTTCAGCCGGGTGAGTTGTTCGCGCAGGCGGTCCAGGGTACTCAGGAATCCGGCGACCCGCTCGCGCTCCTGTGCCACCACCGCGGCCGGGGCTCGTTCGACGAAGCTTGCATTGCCCAGCTTGGCTTGCGCCCGAGTCACCTCACCCGCGATGCGGGCAATCTCCTTGCCCAGCCGCTCGCGTTCGGCCTTCAGGTCGATTTCGACCTCGAGCATCAGCCGGTTGGCACCGACGATCTGGACCGGCGCCGGCGATTCGGGCAGCTCGGGGACGATCTGAACGTCGGCCAGCCGCGCGAGCGATTTGAGGTACGGCGCGCAGGATTGCAGCAGTTCGGTTTCGCCGGTGGCGATCAGCGGCAGCTTCTGCGAGGGCGCGATGTTCATCTCGCCACGCAGCGCCCGGCAGGCATCGATCATGGCCTTCAGCGAGGCGACCCACGCTTCGGCCTTCTCGTCGATGCGGGCCGGCTCGCTGCGCGGATAAGCCTGCGAGATAAGGTTGAAGCGCTGATCGGCGATGGCGAGTTCGAGCGCGTCACCTGCCAGCGTCTGCACGCCGCCATCGCCATAGCGATGGGCCAGCGGAGCCACCTTCTGCCACAGCTCCTCGGTGATGAACGGGATGAACGGATGGGCCAGCCGCAGCACGGTCTCGAGCGTGCGCAGCAGCGTGCGTCGCGTTCCGCGCTGCACGGCCTCGTCGGCGCCGGCGAGCTGCACCTTGGCCAGTTCGAGGTACCAGTCGCAGTACTCGTTCCAGACGAATTCATAGACCGCGCGGGCAGCAAGATCGAAACGGTAGTCGGCGAAGTGACGCTCGACATCCGCCTCGACGCGCTGCAGCGTGGAGGTCAGCCAGCGGTCGAGCTGCGTGAAGTGCATGTAGCCGCCGGGCACGCACTGATCGGCGGTGTGTGGCGCGAAGCCGTTGTCGCGCCCCTCGCAGTTCATCAGCACGAAGCGGGTGGCATTCCAGAGCTTGTTGCAGAAATTGCGGTAACCCTCGCAGCGGCTCAGATCGAAGTTGATGTTGCGACCCGGCGTGCCGAGCGAGGCGAAGGTGAAGCGCAAGGCGTCGGCGCCGAAGGCCGGAATGCCCTGCGGATATTCGCGCCGCGTCCGCTTCGCGATGCTCTCGGCCTGCTTCGGGTTCATCAGCCCGGTGGTCCGCTTGGCGACCAGCGTGTCGAGATCGACGCCATCGATCAGGTCGATCGGGTCGAGCGTGTTGCCTTTGCTCTTGGACATCTTCTGGCCTTCGGCGTCGCGCACCAGCGCATGCACGTAGACCTGCCGGAAGGGCACCTTGTCGGTGAATGCCACGGTCATCATGACCATGCGCGCCACCCAGAAGAAGATGATGTCGAAGCCGGTGACCAGTACGGACGAGGGCAGGTATTGTTGCAGAACCTGGTTGGCGGCATCGGTGGCTTCGTCGCCGGTCCAGTCCAGGGTCGAGAACGGCCACAGGGCGGAGGAATACCAGGTATCGAGCACGTCTTCGTCGCGCGTCAGTTGGCCGGCGTAGCCGGCCTTGTCAGCCTGCTTGCGGGCTTCTTCCTCGTTCTGGGCGACGAATACCTCGCCATTGACGCCGTACCAGGCCGGAATCTGGTGGCCCCACCACAGTTGCCGCGAGATGCACCAGTCCTGAATGTTGTTCAGCCACTGGTTGTAGGTATTGACCCAGTTTTCCGGGTAGAACTTGA
>DAONCJ010000425.1:0-4016 GCA_035401985.1 Burkholderiaceae bacterium
TTATGAGCCCGACGAGCTGCCAGACTGCTCCACCCCGCGTCCGGTAAGAGATAGATTAGAACGGATATTTACGGATTGCGCAAGCGAAGACTTCCACAATCTCACGTCTGGAGCGTGCGACGCCTGCCCAGGCGCGCTGCGCTACACTCGTTCATCTATTCAGCAGAGCCTCTCTCGGATGCGATTTTGTTCAGCTTGCGGCCAAACGGTCGAACAGTCGGTACCTGCCGGCGACAACCGTCCGCGCTATTGCTGCGCCGGATGCGGGACCATCCACTATCAGAATCCCCGCATGGTTCTGGGCACCGTTCCGGTCTGGGGCGACCAGGTTCTGCTGTGCCGCCGCGCCATCGAGCCGCGACATGGCTACTGGACCCTGCCCGGGGGCTTCATGGAAAACGGCGAGAGCACCGACGAAGGCGCGCATCGCGAGACGATCGAAGAGGCTGGCGCCCGCATCGAAATGGGCGAGCCGTTCTCGATACTGGATGTGCCGCAGGTTGAGCAGGTCCACATGTTCTTCCTCGCCAAGGTGCTCGACACGCGCTTCGACCCGGGCCCCGAGAGCCTCGAGGTGAAGCTGTTCACCGAAGCGCAGATTCCCTGGGATCGGCTGGCCTTTCGGACGGTCTCCCAAACCCTGCGCTGGTTCTTCGAGGACCGGCGTGCCGGCACCTGGCGCCTGCACACATCGATCATCCGATACGAGCCCAGGCCCTCAGCCTGAGCACCGTGCACCGGCGTCGCGCACGCCGCCACCCGCCTGACCCGAGCCCGTGAAGCTGCGCTGGATCGAACCGCACGAACCGCTGCCGCCGCCAGCCCGCGCGCTGCGCGAGCCCAACGGGCTTCTGGCGGCCGGTCGCGACCTGTCGCCCGAGCGCCTGCTCGAGGCCTATCGGCATGGCATCTTTCCCTGGTTCAGCGACGGCCAGCCGGTGCTGTGGTGGTCACCGGACCCGCGCATGGTGCTGGACCTGGACGACTTCGTCGTCACCCGATCCTTTGCCAAGACCTTGCGCCGGATCCGGCGCGAGGGCCGCTGGCAGCTGCGTCTGGACACCGCGTTCGACGCGGTGATGCGGGAATGTGCCGCGCCGCGCGAAGGCCAGGATGGAACCTGGATCACCGACGACATCTGCGCGGCCTATGGCGGACTGCATCGGATGGGGCTCGCGCACTCGGTCGAGACCTGGAGCGGCGACACGCTGATCGGCGGGCTGTACGGTGTGAGCCTTGGACGGATGTTCTTCGGCGAATCGATGTTCGCGCGTGAACCCGAGGCATCCAAGGTGGCCCTGGCGGGCCTGGTGAACCTGCTGCGGCGCTGCGATTTCAGCGTGATAGACTGCCAGCAGAATACGTCGCACCTCGCGTCCATGGGCGCACACGAGACAGATCGGCGCTCGTTTCTGCGTCGGGTCGACGAACTCATTGTGAAGCCACCGCCGGACTGGTCGACCCTTCAGATCGAGCTCCCCGACGCATGACGCACCTCAAAGAGCTGCCGTTCTCGGCACTCCAGTTTTACGCCACCGCGCCCTACCCCTGCAGCTACCTTGCCGACCGGCAGGCACGCAGCCAGGTCGCCACGCCCAATCATCTGATCAACGCCGACGTCTACAGCGAACTGGTCAAGGCCGGCTTCCGGCGCAGCGGCGTCTTCACTTATCGGCCCCATTGCGACGGCTGCCGCGCCTGTGTGCCGGTGCGCCTGCCCGTCGCGGAGTTCCGGATGTCGCGGTCGCAGCAGCGCGCCCGTCGCCGCCACGCCGGCCTGCGAACCCTGGTGGCCCGGCTGGGCTTCTCGGCCGAGCATTACGATCTCTATCTGCGCTATCAGTCGTCGCGACACTCGGGCGGCGGCATGGATCAGGACAGCCGCGAGCAATACGCGCAGTTTCTGCTGCAGAGCAAGGTCAACACGCGGCTGGTCGAGTTCCGCGAAGCCGATGGCCGCCTGCGCATGGTGTCGATCATCGACATCCTGAACGACGGGCTGTCGTCCGTGTACACGTTCTACGACCCCGACGTGCCGGGCGCAAGCTACGGCACCTACAACATCGTCTGGCAGATCGACCAGTGCCGCCAGCTCGGGCTGTCGCACCTGTATCTGGGCTACTGGATCGCGCAGAGCCCCAAGATGGCCTACAAGGCCGGCTACCGGCCGCTCGAATACCTTCGCCAGGGTCAATGGGAGGCCGAACCGCCTGCCGACCTGCCGCCTCCCGACCTTCCCGGCTGATTCCCATGGACCTGTACCCGTTTGCGCGACCCCTGCTGTTCGCGATCGATCCCGAGCGCGCGCACGAACTGACGCTCAGTCAGATCGACCGGGCCGCCGCCTGCGGCGCCATGCGACTGGTGGCGGGAACCCCGGTCAGCGATCCGGTGCAGGTGATGGGCCTGCGCTTTGCGAACCGGGTCGGCCTGGCCGCCGGGCTGGACAAGAACGCAGCCCATCTGTCCGCCCTACAGACCATGGGTTTCGGCTTCATCGAGGTGGGCACCGTCACGCCGCGCGCCCAGCCCGGCAACCCGCGACCGCGGATGTTCCGGCTGCCTGAGCGGCGGGCGCTGATCAACCGCCTCGGGTTCAACAACGAAGGGGTCGACACCTTCCTGGCGAATGTCACCCGCTCGCGCTATCGGGGTGTGCTCGGTCTGAACATCGGCAAGAACGCCGACACGCCGATCGAGCGCGCACTGGATGACTTTCGGCTGTGCCTGCAGCGGGTCTATCCCCATGCCAGCTATGTCACTGTCAACGTGTCATCGCCGAACACCAAAAACCTTCGGCAGCTGCAGGGCGGCGACGACCTGGAGCGAATGCTCGAGGGACTGGCCAGCACACGCGAACACCTGGCCGTCGAGCACCAGCGCCGCGTGCCGATCGCCCTCAAGATCGCACCCGATCTGGACGAGACGCAGATCGACACCCTCGCCGCGGCGCTTCCACGTCATGGCTTCGACGCGGTGATTGCCACCAACACCACGCTTTCACGCGAAGCCGTGAGCGGCCTGCCGCACGCCGACGAGGCCGGCGGCCTGTCGGGCGCACCGGTACTGGCCGCATCCAATCGCGTGATCGCCGGGCTGCGCGCGCGACTGCCCGCCGGCTTTCCGATCATCGGCGTGGGCGGAGTGATGTCGGGTGAAGACGCACGCTCGAAGATCGACGCCGGCGCCACCCTGGTACAGCTCTACACCGGACTCATCTACCGCGGCCCGGCGCTGGTCCGGGAATGCGCCCTGGCGCTGGCGCGGCAGGCAGCCCGCAGCTGACCCGGTCGCCGGCCCAGACCGTGGGCGCCCGCCACCACCATCACGTCTACGTGGTCGAACTGCACAAGGACGTGCTTTATGAAAGCCGGTTCGCCCGCGCCAATCCTCGCTTCGACCGGTTTCTGCCCTGCGTCTACGTCGGCGCAACCGGTCTCACCCCCGAGCAGCGGCTGGCCAATCACAAGGCGGGCAACCGGGGCAATCGCTATGTCCGGCTGTATGGGCTGCGGCTGATGCCCGAGATCTATGCGGTGTTCAATCCGATGCCCTATCGGGCGGCGCTGCAGATGGAAATCGAACTGGCGCAGGAACTGCGCGACAAGGGGTGGGCGGTCTGGCAGGGGTGATGGCGACCGGAGGCTCACGTAAGATCCTTGCTCCTGCAACCGCCCCGACTTCCTGCCATGCCCCTGACCGATGCCGAACACGCCCTGCTCGAACGCGCTGCTGCCCTGTCCCGCGACATCGTCTCGCCCCAGGCCTCGCGCTGGGAACGCGAGCGCCGGATCGGCCACGAGGGGCTGGCGGCGGCGGTCGAGATCGGACTGACCCGCCTGCAGGTGCCGCTGTCATTCGGCGGACTGGCGATGTCGTTCTCGTGCAAGGCGCAACTCGCCGACGTGCTGGGCGCCGGCGACTTCGGCTTCACGATGTCGCTGATCAACACGCAGAACATCGCTGCCAAGCTGGCGCGCGACGCCCCCGCCGCCATTGCCGCACGCTATGTGCCA
>DAONCJ010000426.1:0-4014 GCA_035401985.1 Burkholderiaceae bacterium
TTCCGGAACGATATTGAGCAGGCGACGTCACGCACGACGAGGCGTCCTCGGCAGGATCCTTGCGCGCAATCCCGCATCGATCCTGCGGCGCAGCTGCCTGACCCTCGCCCTGAGCGCGGCCCTGCTGGGCGGCTGCGGCGGCGGCACGCCGGCGCCCTTCCTGACGCTCGACGCAAACCAGCCTCTAGTCGTCGGCCATCGCGGGGCCTGAGGCTACCTTCCTGAAGAGACTACCTGCAGTTCCATCGCCTGGGACTGGCTGGCCTGTTCTCCGACTTCCCCGACACCGCGGTGCAGCCGCGCGAGAGCTACCTGAGGGAGTTGGGACGCTGAGTCGCGTCCCCAGGCCGAGCTGGGTCCACGAACCAGGATTACCCGCCCCGCGGTCGAATCGGAGGATCGTTCGGATCAAGCGTAAGTCGATGCGTTACGATGGCATTTCCATTGAACGCTTCGGCGTAGCCGGTCGCTTGAATCGATGCGATTCCTGATCGTCGACGATCATCCTCTCGTGCGCGAAGCGCTCGGCAATGTGGTGCGCTCGCTGCGACCGGATGCCTCCATCGACGAGGCTTCCACGGCAGCGCAAGCGCTTGTCGCACTGCGCGATCGCCCAACCGTCGACCTGGTGCTGCTCGATCTGCGCCTGCCCGACCGACCGGGTATGGAACTGCTGCCGATCATCGCGGCGCAGCATGTCGGCACGGCGGTGGTGGTGCTCTCGGGCGACCTCGACAAGCAGACCGTCCAGCGCGCGCTGGCCGCCGGCGCCGTCGGTTGCATCCCCAAGACCGAGCCGCGCGAAGTGATCGCCAGTGCGCTCGGCCTGGTGCTCGCGGGCGGTGTGTACGTGCCGCCTCTCGCGGTGGCGCGGGGGGAACCCCAGTCTGCCGCCGGCCCATGGACCGCTCATCGCGCAGGCGAGCGAGGCGCACCGTCACCGTCCGATCTTGGACTGACCGGCCGGCAGGTGGAGGTGCTGGCGCTGCTGATGCAGGGCAAGAACAACAAGCTGATCTGCCGTGCGCTCGGCCTCGCGGAGCCTACCGTGAAGAGCCACGTGTCGGCGATTCTGCGCGTGCTGAACGTGGACAGCCGGACCGAGGCGGTGCTGGCGGTCACCCGTCTGGGCTGGTCGTTTCCGTCGCTGCCTCACACGCGCTGAAGCAGGCGGGTCATCACCGTGCGAAGCCGCAGTCCCGAGACTGGCTTCTCGAGCATAGGCAGCCCGCTGTCAGCGATGCGCTGACGCGTGGCGACGCTGACGTCGCCGGTCATAACCAGCGCAGGAACCGCAGTCCCGAGCGCCGCACGCAGACGATCGATGACGGCGAGCCCATCGTCGCCATCGTCCAATTGCATGTCCACCAGCAGCAGATCGGGAGTGCCGGAGTCGACATCCGGGCTGTTCGGTGCCGCCTTCAGCGCCCGGACGCGGCATCCCCAGCCGATCAGCAGGCGCGCGGTACTGTCGAGCACCTGCTCGTCGTTGTCGATGAGGAGCACACGGCTTCCGCGCAGCGTGTCGAACGTCGGCTCTGGCGGTGGCGCTGGCGGAAATTCCTCGGGGGCCACCGTTGGCACGGTGACCGAGAGGCAGGAGCCTCGTCCGGGCTCGGAGCGGACCTGGACCGCGTGCCCCATCAGCGCGCACAGCCGGGCGACGATCGACAGGCCCAGACCCAGCCCGTCGCCGCGCCCCGAACCTTCCGGTGCGACCTGGTAAAACTCTTGGAAGATGTCGGGCAGCTTGTCGGCTGGGATGCCGATGCCGGTGTCGCAGACCACGATCCGGAGTGCCGTACCGGCCCGGCGGCAGCCGACCAGTATCGCGCCTTGCCGCGTGTAGCGCACTGCGTTGGCGACGAGGTTGCCCACGATCCGCTCAAGCAGGACCGGATCGCTGCATATCCACCCGGCGTTGGGATGAATGCGCAATTCCAGTCCCTTTGCGCGGGCGGCCCCCGAATATGTGATGTCCATCTGGTCCAGTACGCGCTGCACCGGAACGGCGGCCGGTTCGGGCCGCACGACACCCGCATCGAGTTTGGAGACGTCCAGCAGTCCGTCGAACAGGGTGTTGATCGATGCGACGGCGCCTTCGACGCGCTGAGCCAGACGGTCGCGTTCGAGCGGGTCCGGCTCGATCCGCTGTTGCGCCAAGAGCAAGTTCAGTGCATGCAGCGGCTGGCGCAGATCGTGACTGGCAGCGGCCAGCAGCCGGGACTTCGCACGACTGACGTCGGTCAGCTCTCGGGTGCGCTCCTCGACCTTGCGCTCCAGCGAGCCATAGCTGGACTGCAGTTCTCCGGCCATCGCGTTGAACCGTTCGCCCAGGCGTTGCAGTTCGTCTCCGGATCGGAGCTCGATGCGGTGCGACAATTGCCCCGCGCCAATGCGTTCGGCCCCTTGGGCCAAGGCCTGCAGCGGACGGACCATGCGCCAGGCCGACCAGAGCGCGACGGCGAGCGCCAGCGCCAGGCTGCCCAACGCGACCCAGACCGCAGCGGCGACGGCCGCGCGGACCGGCTCGTCCGCTTCCTCCAGTGGCTGTTCGACGACGACATGCCAGCCCGTCGGCTCGATTCTGCGACTTGTGGCGAGCACTGGCCTGCCAAGGGTGCCGTTCATCCGGACCGCCCGTGGCGATGGCTCGCCGTTCCGACGCAATTCGGGTGCCTGCTGCGCGTTGGACAGGTCGGTATGGCGCAAGACGAGCTGGATGTCGGGATGCGCGATCAGGCGACCCGCGCGGTCGACGACATACACGATCCCTTCGCGCCCGAAGTGGATGCGCGACACCACGTCCCAGATGTGCTTCAGGCTGACCTCGGCGACCGCCACTCCCGCCACCGGATCGCTGCCGGCGACGGCAATGGTGACAAAGGGCTCGCTCCCCTTTCGAAAATAGACATCGCCGTGATAGATGCGATTGGCTCGCGCGCCCGCGTATGCCGGAGACGCGGAGCGATCCGCCAGGGTGTCCAGGCGGCTGAGTTCCTGCCTTGATTCCGCCACCCGTTCCCGGCCGGCCTCGTCGAGCAGCACCAGGTCGGTGATGGCGGGCGCCTGGCGCATCGCGCGCAGTGCGTCCAGTCGCCTCTGCGCTGTTGAATCACTGCCCCACGGAAGATCCGTCAGCCAGGCAAGCTGCAGCCTCACTTCGTGCAGGAATTCGAGGATCCTGATCGTGGAGGCATCCGCCTGGGCATCCTGCAGGGCGGCAATGGCCTCTCGTTGCTGCCGGTGGGCGAGGCTGGCGCTGACCACCGCTGACACGAGCAGCGGCATCGAAACGACCAGCACAAAGATCGTCGCGTAGCGCCGCTGCAGCGACCCGCGCCACGCCTCCCATCGCGACTGCACGATGCGCGTCTGATCAGCCGATGCGCCGGTTGACACGCAGTTGCAGTGCAGGCGAAAGCACGATGCCGATGGCTTTGGCGGTACGCGTATTGACGACGAATTCGACGTCTCTTGGCTGCTCGACAGCAAGCTCTGCGGGATGCGCGCCGCGCAGCAGGCGATCCGCGATGCCGGCCATCTGGCGGAAGTAGCCACGCGGGTCAGGGCCGTAACTCATGAGGTTGCCGGCCTCCACGAACTCCGACCAGCCCGAAATGGCGGGCAGACGCTGCACGGCACTGAAGTCCGCGATCCGACGCGCCAGTCGGTTGATCAGGTTGTCCGGGATCGCAATCAGCCCGTCGGGGCCGTCGCGCGAAATGGCGGCAAAGGCGCCGTCCAGGTCTTCGACGCGCTTCAGCGGATGCCAGGCGATCGACGCGCCCAGCCGGCGGGCTGCCGCATGCGTCGCATCGCGCTCCACGCCGACCCCCGGGTGGGTCTCATTGGCGATGACGGCCAGCCGTCGTCCACCGCGGATTGCTTCGCACAGCAGTTCGACTCGTTTCCCGGCCAGCTCCTGCGACAGTGCCGAGACACCGGTCATCGTGCCTCCTGGACGGGACAGGCTGCTCACCAGACCGGCTTCGACCGGATCGCCGTTGATGC
>DAONCJ010000427.1:0-1942 GCA_035401985.1 Burkholderiaceae bacterium
GAGGTCTTCGCATAGGCGAGCATCTGCTCGTTGTCGATCGGCAGGAAGCGCAGTCCGGCATCGCTTTGCAGCGCCGCGTTCGTGCGCCGCGCCTGATTCAGCACGGCGATGAAGCTGGCCAGCGAATCGTCGCGCCCGCGGTCCCACACACGGCGCTCGAATTTTTCGGAGTCCAGGTACTCTTCGCCGCCGGCGCGCAGTGCCCGGTTCTCCAGCAGCTCGAAGGCCGGGCCGTAGATGCCGTAGTTCGCGGCAAGCGTGGCCGCCAGCGCGACCCGTGCCATGAACATCGGGCGACCGCCGTACTGAAGCGCGGCCGGAAGAATATCGGGCGTGTTCGGCCAGGCGTTGGGCCTGAAGTAGTCGCGCCCCGGCCCCTGGCTCAGCTCGCTGAAGTAGGTGGTGATTTCCTGCTTGGTGTTGCGCCAGGTGAAGTAGGTGTACGACTGGCTGAAGCCCAGCTTCGCAAGACGGTGCATGACGCGCGGCCGCGTGAAGGCCTCGGACAGGAACACCACCTCGGGTTGCAGGGCGCGCACCCGGGCGATCACCCATTCCCAGAACGGATAGGCCTTGGTGTGCGGATTGTCGACGCGGAACACTCGCACGCCCTGCGCGACCCAGTGCTCGAACACGCCGGCCAGCGCCTCCCAGAGCGCCTGCCAGTCGTCGGTCTCGAAGTCGAAGGGATAGATGTCCTGATACTTCTTGGGCGGGTTCTCCGCGTACTGGATGCTGCCGTCGGAGCGCTTGCGGAACCACTGCGGATGTTCGGCCACCCACGGATGGTCGGGCGCGCACTGGAAGGCGATGTCCAGCGCAATGTCGATGTCGAGGTCGGCCGCGCGCCGCACCAGGCGCCTGAAGTCGTCCGGAGTGCCGAGCTCGCCGAGAATCGCGTCGTGTCCGCCCTCCGCCGCGCCCACCGCCCAGGGGCTGCCCAGGTCGTCGGGCCGGGCGTCCAGCGTGTTGTTGCGTCCCTTGCGCCGCAAGCGGCCGATCGGGTGGATCGGCGGAAAGTACAGCACGTCGAAGCCCATGCGCTTCACGTAGGGCAACCAGACCTCGCAGTCGGCAAAGCTGCCATGGCGCGAAGGATCGTCCGAGGCCGAACGCGGAAAGAACTCGTACCAGGCCGAGAAGCGCGCGCGCTCGCGTTCAACGGTGAGCGGGTACACCTGCGGACAGGTGACCGCATGGCGCAGGTCGGGATACCTCTGCGGGACCGCGGCGCGCGCCGCATCGCCGCCGATGCGCTTGAGCTCATCGACCGACAGCGCGGCATCGTCGCCCGCCAGCGCGAGCTCCAGCGACCAGGCGCGCAGCAGATCCATGTCCGCCTGCCGCCCGGCACGCTGCGCCGCCTGCTCGATCAGCACGGCGCCGGTCGCGGCCGCGATGCGAAGGTCGTCGGCATCGACGCGGCGCGCGAAATCATGCAGCCACGACTGGAAGGGATCCACCCACGCCCGAACCGTGTATTCCCACGGTCCGAGCGCATCGACGACGAAACCCGCGCGCCACCGGTCGTTGCCCACTGCCTGCATCGGCGCGTCGTTCCATGCCGGCGCCCCGGCGCGCCGCCAGCGCAGCAGGCAGGCGACCACGTCGTGGCCGTCGGCGAAGCAGTCCGCCTCGATCACGACCTCGTCGCCGATGATGCGCTTGACCGCGAACCGTCCGCCATCCACCGAGGGCTGGATGTTCTCGATCACCGCACGGCAGCGGCCATCGGTCACGCCGATGGGCTGAACATCCCGGGCGGCGCTCATGGCGTCGCCCCTTCATGCTTGAAGAACACGACGCCCAGCGGTGGCAGTGTCAGGTTGAGCGAGTGGAAGCGGCCGTGCGCGGCGACCGGCACGCTGTCGGTGCCGCCCAGGTTGCCCACGCCGCTGCCGCCGTAGAGCACCGCATCGCTGTTGAGCAGCTCGCGCCAGTG
>DAONCJ010000427.1:2042-4008 GCA_035401985.1 Burkholderiaceae bacterium
GGATGGCCCCACATGTGGCCGTACAGCAGGCGCAGGTTCGCGAACTGGCGCCAGTCGTCGCCCGGCATCTTGGCCAGCAGCGAGCCCTTGCCGTGCACGACCTCGTCGTGCGACAGCGGCAGCATGAAGTTCTCGTTGAACGCATACGCGAGCGAGAAGGTCAGGTGGCCGTGATGCCAGCGGCGATGAATCGGGTCCTCGCGCATGTAGCTCAGCGTGTCGTGCATCCAGCCCATGTTCCACTTCATGCCGAAGCCCAGGCCGCCCAGCCAGGTCGGGCGCGAGACCATCGGCCATGCCGTGGACTCTTCGGCAATCACCTGCACGCCCGGATGACTGCCGTAGGCCGCCTCGTTGAGCAGGCGCAGAAATGAGATTGCCTCGAGGTTCTCGCGCCCGCCATGGCTGTTGGGGATCCACTCGCCTTCCTTGCGCGAATAATCGAGGTACAGCATCGACGCGACCGCATCCACCCGCAGCGCATCGATGTGGTACTCGTCGAGCCAGAACATCGCGCTCGACAACAGGAACGCGCGCACCTCGTTGCGGCCGTAGTTGAAAATCGAGGAATTCCACTCCGGATGGAAGCCCTGGCGCGGGTCGGCGTGCTCGTACAGGAAGGTCCCGTCGAAGCGCGCCAGACCGTGCGCATCGGATGGAAAGTGCGAGGGCACCCAGTCGAGGATCACGCCGATGCCGGCCTGATGCAGCGTGTCGACCAGGAACTTGAAGTCCTGAGGCGTGCCGTAGCGCGAGGTCGGCGCGAAGTAGCCCGTCGTCTGATAGCCCCACGAACCGTAGAACGGATGCTCGGTGATCGGCATCAGTTCGACATGCGTGAATCCGAGTTCGAGGGCGTAGTGCGTCAGCCGGTGCGCCAGTGTCCGATAGTCGAGCAGTGCACCGTCTTCGCCTCGCTGCCAGGAGCCCAGATGGACTTCATAGACCGACATCGGCCTGCGCAGCGCATCGGTCGCAGCACGATCCGACATCCATCGCGCATCGTTCCAGGCGTACCCGGCCAGCGGCCACGCCACCGAGGCGGTCGCCGGCGCCAGTTCGGCACGGGTCGCGAACGGGTCCGCCTTGTCCTGCCGCGTGCCATCGCGCGCGAAGACGGCGAACTTGTAGCGCTGGCCTGCGGCGACGCCGCGCACCTCGAGCTCCCAGATGCCCGACCCGTCGTCGCGCACATGGGCGGGGTGCAGGTCGGCATTCCAGTCATTGAAGTCGCCGATGATCGACACCGCGCGGGCGTTCGGCGCCCACACCGCGAACCGGGCGCCGTTGGCGTGCAGGTGGCATCCCAGCTTCCGATACAGCTGCGAATGCGTGCCCTCGCGAAAGAGGTGGACGTCCTGCTCGCCGAAGAGAGCATGTGGATTTTCGGCTCGGGCCGCGCCTGGCGCGTGCCGCGCTTGCTGATGCATGTCGGTTGCCCCCTGGGGTCGACGATGATCCGAGGCAATGCCAGTCGGCGTCGATGCACAGTGATCGGGCCAATCTACACGCGCCCGGCGCGACGATGCGCGATGCCCCTTCAAGCCGGACCACCGCAGGGCGGCCTGTTGTCGGGCGCGGGCCGCGCGGGCTCGATCTGCGAGGACGTGAAGAAGTGGATGGCCATGGGCCGCGGCGGCAAGCGCCGTGCCCGACCACGCCGACCACGCCGACCACGCCGACTACGCTGACCACGCTGACCATGCCGGCCACGCCGGCCGCGCCGGCCGCGTTCAGGCGGCCGAGCGGAGCAGCCTCGGCAGCGTCCGACCGCGAGCCGAGTCGGGGAACAGCAACTGAGCCGTGCGGGCAGGTTCGAGCGCGAACGTTTCTGCACACGCCGACGCGATCAGCGTATCCAACCCCAGGGTCGGCTTGAGGTCCCGGCCATCCAGCAAATTGGAAGAAGCAAGCCCCGGCCAGTCGGCCACGATCCGCCCCCCCTGCACCGCTCCGCCCGCCAGCA
>DAONCJ010000428.1:0-4005 GCA_035401985.1 Burkholderiaceae bacterium
GAGAGCTGGGACATCGCGCTGAAGAACACGCTGCGTCAGGCGCCCGACGTGATCATGATCGGCGAGATCCGCGACCGTCACACGATGGAGCACGCGGTGACCTTCGCCGAAACCGGTCACCTGTGCGTGGCCACGCTGCACTCGAGCAGCGCCAATCAGGCGCTGGACCGGATCATCAACTTCTTCCCGGAAGAACGGCGCCTTCAGCTGCTGATGGACCTGTCGCTGAACGTGAAGGCGATTGTCTCGCAGCGGCTGATCCCGATGGCCAGCGGCCCCGGCCGGGTGCCGGCGGTCGAGATCATGCTGAACTCGCCGCTGATCGCGGACCTGATTTTCAAGGGCGAGGTCGGGATGATCAAGGAGATCATGAAGAAGAGCCGCGAGCTCGGCATGCAGACCTTCGATCAGCACCTGTTTCTGCTGTACGAGGACGGCCAGATCACCTACGAGGACGCGCTGCGCAATGCCGACTCGGTCAACGACCTGCGGTTGAACATCAAGCTGAACAGCCGCCACTCGGACAAGGATCTGAGCCGCGGGATCGAGCACCTCGGGATGGTGTGACGCCCCGGGCGGGCCTTGCTTTCGGTCCCGCCAGCCGGCTTGCCTCGGCGCCTAGTTGTCCGTCCGGTCGTCGCCCGTCGACGGCGCCTGGGCGCTGCGCATCTGGGCGTGCCGTTCGGCATGCAGCTTGTCGTGGACTTCGCGGGTGCTCCGGTCGAACACATCGAAGCGGAACAGCCGGCATTCGAGCGCCCCGTTGAACAGCGGCGTCTTGCGCGATTCCTTGATGCCCAGCTGCCGCGGCAGCTCCTTGTCGGACGACAGCACGAACGCCTGCCAGCCCCCGAAATGCGCCTTCAGCGCCTGACCGAATGCCGCCATCGCGCGCCGATGCGCTTCGATCTCGGGCGAGAGAGCAGGCGCTGCTGACCCGGCCGCAGGTGGGCCGGCGGCCTGCGAGCCGGCACCGCGCGAACCGGCGGCCAGGCGGAAGGTGCGTGGCGTTGCGGGCGCAGCCGGCGCCTCGTCGCCGCCGTCATGGGCGTCCATGCGTTCCCCGTAGGGCGGGTTGGTGACGATGATGCCGGGCGCCTCGGTCGGTGCGGTGATCTGACCCGCATCGGCCACCCGCAGCCGGATGCCGGCATCGGCGACGCCGGCGCGCGCGAGGTTGCGCGTGGCCTGCTCGATGGCGACCGGATCGATGTCGCTGCCATGGATCTGCAGTGTGGGTGCCGTCCGCTGGCCATGCTGCTGCGCCTCGCGGATCGCATCGCCGCGCAGTGCCGCCCACAGGGCTGCGTCGTGATCGCCGAGCTGCTCGAAGGCGAACGGTCGCGACAGCCCGGGCGCGATGCCCATCGCCAGTTGCGCCGCTTCGATCAGCAGCGTGCCCGAGCCGCAGTATGGGTCGTACAGCGGCTTGTCAGGCGTCCATCCGGCCAGTGCCAGCAGACCCGCGGCGAGATTTTCCTTCAGCGGGGCGATGCCCTTGTCTTCGCGCTCGCGCCGCCAGCCGCGCTTGAACAGCGACTCGCCCGACGTGTCGACGTACAGCGTGATCTCGGTTTCGTTCAGGAACGAAAAGACGCGTACATCGGGGTGGATGGTGTCGATCGAAGGCCGGTCGCCCTGGGTCTCGCGCAGCCGGTCGATCACCGCATCCTTGACCTTCAGATTGGCGAAATTCAGGCTGCGCAAGGGCGAGCGGACGGCGGTGGTGTCCACGCGCAGCGTCTGCCGGCAGTGCATGTAGCGGTCCCATTCAACCCGCCGGGCGACACGGAAGATCTCCTCTTCGTCGCGGTAGCGACCGGCGCCGACCTGGCGCAGCACGCGGCTGGCAAGCCGCGAGTACAGGTTGACCAGGTAGACGAGTTCGAGGTCGCCGTCGAAGGACACGCCGCCGGGCACCACGCGGGCGCCGCGCGCGCCGATGACCCCCAGCTCGCGCGACAGCAGGTCCTCGAGCCCGCGCGGGCAGGGTGCGAACAGATGCATCGGGGCGGATGACGACATCGACGGGACCTCAGGCACCCAGCGCCCGCTCGAGAAATTCGAGCCGATCCTGGCCCCAGTAGGGCACGCCTTCGTACACGTACCACGGCACGCCGAACACACCGCGATCGACCGCCTCCTGGGTGAAGGCGTCGAACACCTGATGGGTGTCGGGCAGCGCATGGAACATCGGATCGGCGGGCAGGCCGGCCTCGTGCAGCACCGCGCGCAGCGTGTGATCGTCGGCGACGTTGCGCTCTTCGCACCAGGTGGCGCGCATCAGGCGTCCGGCGAGCCCGAGCGCCGCGTCGGTGCCGTGCAGCTGGTCGGCGGCGATGATCAGCCGGCAGGCCGTGTCGGCGTTGGCCGGGAAGAACTTCGGACGCAGGTTGATCGGCACCTCGCGCCGGGCGCGCCAGCGTTCGAGTTCGACGAAGCGGTAGTCCTGGCGCTGCGGCGCGCGCTTGGCCAGCGGCAGGCCGCCCGAAACGGGAAACACCTTGTTGCCCAGGTCGATCGGCTTGATCCGGATGTCGGCGTTGTGCAGCGCGCAGATGCGGCGCAGTTCGTCATGGCCCAGGCAGGACCAGGGCGACTGCGGGTGCATGTAGTAGTCGACGACTTTGCTCATTCGTGTCTCCGGATGTTCTCAGAAGGGTTTGACCACGACCAGGATCACGACCAGCAGCAGGGCGATCACCGGCAGCTCGTTGAACCACCGATACCAGACGTGCGAGTGCTTGTCCGCGCCCTGCTCGAAGGCTTTCAGGCGCCGGCCGCACAGATGGTGGTAGACCAGCAGCAGCACCACGACCAGCAGCTTGGCATGCATCCAGCCATTGCCGGCGCCCAGGCCGACCTTGTAGCCCAGCCACAGCCACAGTCCGAAGCCCAGCGCCAGCATCATCAGCGGCTGCATGAATCGCCAGAGTTTGCGCGCCATCAGCAGCAGCCGGGCGCGCTCGGCCTGCGAACCCGGCTCGACCATCGCCAGGTTGACAAAGATGCGCGGCAGGTAGAAGAGCCCCGCGAACCAGCTGGTGATGAAGACGATGTGCAGCGCCTTCACCCATAGGTAGCCTGTGCCCATCAGCTGCGGATCTGGCCGGAGCCCAGCACCACGTACTTCAGCGAAGTGAGGCCTTCGAGGCCGACCGGGCCGCGGGCGTGCAGCTTGTCGGTCGAGATGCCGATCTCGGCGCCCAGGCCATACTCGAAGCCGTCGGCAAAGCGGGTCGACGCATTGACCATCACCGAGGCGGAATCGACCTCGCGCAGAAACCGCATCGCATGGCTGTGGTTTTCGGTGACGATCGCGTCGGTGTGCTGCGAGCCGTAGGTGGCGATGTGCTCGATGGCTGCATCGAGGCCATCGACCAGGCGGATCGACAGGATCGGCGCCAGATACTCGGTGTGCCAGTCGTCTTCGGTGGCTGCGACGCAGGGCAGTCCGGCGCCGCGCAACATGGCCTGCGTGCCTTCGTCGCCGCGCATCTCGACGCCCTTGTCGGCATAGATGCGGGCCAGCGGCAGCAGCACGCGCGGCGCGATGGCCTTCGAGACCAGCAGCGTCTCCATCGTGTTGCAGGGCGAGTACCGCTGGGTCTTGGCGTTGTCGGCGATGCGGATGGCCTTGGCCTCGTCGGCGCTGTCGTCGATGTAGACGTGGCAGATGCCATCCAGGTGCTTGATCGTCGGCACCTTCGCGTCACGCGAGATCCGTTCGATCAGCGACTTGCCGCCCCGGGGAACGATCACGTCGACGAACTCGGGGTGGCTGATCAGCTCGCCCACCGCGGCCCGGTCGGTGGTTTCGATGACCTGCACCGCATCCTGGGGGAGGCCGGCCGCGGCCAGACCCTCGCGCACCAGCGCGGCCAGCGCCTGGTTGCTGTGGATCGCCTCGGACCCGCCGCGCAGGATGGTGGCATTGCCCGACTTGATGCACAGGCCTGCGGCATCGATCGTCACATTGGGCCGGCTCTCGTAGATGATGCCGAT
>DAONCJ010000429.1:0-3984 GCA_035401985.1 Burkholderiaceae bacterium
CGATCAGTGCACGCGCCGGCCAGCTCGCCCAGGCCGGCATCAGGTTGCGCGCGGCCAGCAGTCCGATCGGCAGCGCCAGCACGATGCCCGCGAACGAGGCCAGCACGGCGATCTCGAGCGACTCGGCCAGACCCTTGAGCAGCGAATCGGGCTGTGCGATGCGCGGCGGGAACATGCGCGCCAGGAACCGGTGTCCGTTGTCCAGGCCGCTGACGAAGCGATCCAGGTTGAAGTCGAGCCGCGCGATCGCGTACACCGTGTAGAGCGCGAGCAGCAGCCAGCCGGCACGCGCCAGCCAGTCGGGGCGAAAGGCCTCGCGACGGCCGGGCGGGCGCAGGGAATCGGCGGGGGACGCGGAACTCATGCCAGCCAGCCGGCCCCGCCGTAGATGGTGGTCAGGTGATCGTCGGTGAGCGCCTGCGGCGTGCCGTCGAAGATCACCTTGCCCCCGGACATGCCGACGATGCGTTCGGCAAAGCGCCGGGCCAGGTCGACGTCGTGCATGTTCACGATCACCGGGATGGCATGCTCGCGCCCAAGATCGCGCATCAGCTCCATGATCCCCACCGAGGTGCGCGGGTCGAGCGACGAGGTCGGCTCGTCGGCCAGCAGCAGCGCCGGGCGCTGCATCAGCGCGCGCGCGATGCCCACGCGCTGGCGCTGGCCGCCGGACAGTGCATCGGCGCGCCGGTTGGCGAAACCACTCAGGCCGATCTTGTCGAGCAGCTCGAATGCGCGTTCGATGTCGGCGGGCGGGAAGCGCCGCAGCCACGCCTGCCAGGCCGGCACGTAGCCCAGCCGCCCGCTGAGCAGGTTTTCCATGACGGTCAGGCGCTCGACCAGGTTGTATTCCTGGAAGACCATGCCGATGCGCCGGCGTACCTGGCGCAGCGCGCTGCCGGCCAGTGGGCAGATGTCCTGGCCGGCGAAGACGATGCGCCCGGCGGTGGGCTCGACCAGCCGGTTGATGCAGCGAAGCAGTGTGGACTTGCCGGTGCCCGACGGGCCGATCACCGCCGTGAGCCCGCTTGCGCCCACGGTCATCGAGATGCCGTCGAGCACCCGCTTGCCGGCAACGTACTCCTTGACCAGTCCGTCGATCTTCAGGGTGGCGCTCATCGCCTGGCGCGCGCCCTTACTTCTTGGCTTCGGCGGCCTTGCGGCGCGCCTCTTCTTCACGCTTCGATTCCTTTTCGTAGGCGGCGCTGTTGAACTTGTCGCCGCCGGCCTCGGCCACCTGGCGGACCACCGCCCAGTGTTCCTTGAAGTTGATCGGGAAGAAGCGGTCTGCGCCGTCGAAGGCCTTTTTCATCTCCTCAGGAAAGCGATAGTCGTAGAAGCACTTGAGCATCTTGTCGCGAAACGCCGGCTCGAGGTCGTGGGCATAGGCGAACGACGAGGTCGGGAACTTGGCGCTGCGGTAGATCACGCGGTAGTCGTCCTCCTTGATCTGCCCGCGCGTGCCCATGCGATGGAAGACGTCGGAGGCCACGGCCGCGCCGTCGTAGTCGCCCGAGCCCACGCCCATCACCGACTGGTCGTGCTTGCCCGAGAACAGGATCTTGTAGTCCTTCTCGGGCGCCAGGCCCTCCTTGGGGAACAGGGCCATCGGCGCCATGTGGCCGGAGTTCGACGACGGCGAGGTGTGGGCGAACTTCCTGCCCTTCAGGTCGGACAGCTTCTGGAAGGGGCTGTCCTTCTTGACGATGACGATCAGGTTGTATCCCTGGAAGTCCTTTTCGTAACCCTTGATCGCGAACGGCACCGCGCCGGCGATGTTCACTGCGAAGGCGGTCGGACCGGTGGAGAAGCCGCCCACGTGCAGCCGGCCCGAGCGCATCGCCTCGATCTCGGCCGCGTTGGACTGCACCTGATAGAACACGACTCGCTTGCCGGTGCACTGGCCAAGGTGATCGGTGAAGGGTTTGAAGACCTTCTCGTAGACCGCCGGGTCTTCGACCGGGGTGTAGGTGAAGACCAGCGTGTTGGGAGTCTTCAGTTTTTTCGGATCCCTGGGGGTGTCGGCAACCAGATCGCCGTTGTCGTCGCAATAGCGGGCGTCGAGGTCGCCGCGATTCCTGCAGTCCTGGGCGAATGACGAGGGCGGGAACACCGCCAGCAGCGAGGCGATCGCAAGTCCCGCGGCAACGACGAGTGAATGCAGATGGCGGATCATCAAGGTCTCCTCCTGGTGTCTTTTTGCGATGACCATTGTGCCATCAAGGCGACTGGCCGCTCGTGCCGCGAGGAGGGGATGACCGATTTGCAGCCCGCCGGGTTTCAAGGAATACTGTATTTATTTACAGCACTCCAGAACTCCACCAGGCCGCTGCGGCGCCCATCCGTCATGCTTCCGTACGCCGAGCTGCACTGCGTCAGCAACTTCTCCTTTTTGCAGGGCGCGTCCCACGCCGAAGAACTGGTCGAACGCGCCCAGGCCCTCGGCTACGCCGCGCTGGCGGTCACCGACGAATGTTCGCTGGCCGGCGTGGTGCGCGCCCACCTCGCGGCACGGGCCAGCCCGCTGTCGCTGCTGATCGGCGCCGAGTTCGCCCTGCATGAGGTGTTTGCCGAGGAAGCCGGACCAGGAGTTGCCGCTGCCCTCAGGCCCGAGACCGGGCCCGGCGGCAGCGTCCAGGCCTCACCCGACACCGCCCCGCGGCTGGTCCTGCTGGCACAGAACCGCGACGGGTACGGCAACCTCTCCGAGCTGATCACCCGCGCCCGCATGCGGGCCGACAAGGGCAGCTACCGGCTGCTGGCCCAGGATCTCGACGACGGCGTGCCGGGCTGCCTGGCGCTGCTCGCGCCCTCCCCGCTGGCGGCGTTCTGCGCCGTCGACCAGAGCCCTGCGCATTCGGGCCTGTCGTCGCTGCAGGCCCAGGCCCGCTTCATCCGCGAACGCTTCGGGGCCCGCGCCTGGCTGGCGGCCGAACTGCTGGCCCGCGGCCACGACAGCGTGCTGCTCGAACGCATCCGCGAGGCCGGCCAGCACAGCGGGCTGCCGCTGGTGGCGGCCGGCAACGTCCACTTCCATGTCCGATCGCGCAAAAGCCTCCAGGACGTGCTCACCGCCATCCGCCTGCGCAAGCCCCTGAGCGAACTGGGCTTCGCCATCGCCCCCAATGCCGAGCAGCATCTGCGCAGCCGGCTGCGCCTGGCCCAGGTCTATCCGGCGGCGCTGCTCGAAGAAACCCTCGAGGTGGCTGCGGCCTGCCATTTCTCGCTCGACGAACTGCGCTACGAATACCCTGAAGAAATCGTGCCCGCCGACCACACGCCGGTGTCATGGCTGCGCACCCTCACCTACGAAGGTGCGCAGCTGCGCTATCCCGAGGGCCTGCCCGACGGCGTGCGCCAGCAGGTCGAGCACGAACTGGCCCTGATCCATGAGCTCTCCTACGAGCCGTATTTCCTCACGGTGGCCGACATCGTGCGCTTCGCCCGCGAGCGCGGCATCCTGTGCCAGGGACGCGGCTCGGCGGCCAACTCGGCGGTCTGCTACTGCCTGGGCATCACCGAGGTCGACCCCGCGCGCATGAGCGTGCTGTTCGAGCGCTTCATCAGCAAGGAGCGCAACGAGCCACCCGACATCGACGTCGACTTCGAACACCAGCGCCGCGAAGAAATCATCCAGTACATCTACGCCAGATACGGTCGTGAACGCGCCGCGCTCGCCGCCACCGTCATCCGCTACCGCGCCCGCAGCGCGCTGCGCGATGTCGGCCGTGCGCTGGGTCTGGACGAGGCGCAGATCGGACGCTTGACGCGCGCACAGCACTGGTTCGACGGCCGCCGCATCCTGCCCGAACGCCTGCTCGAAGCCGGGCTCAACCCCGCCAGCCCGGTCACCCGGCGCCTGGTCGCGCTCACTGAAGAGCTGATCGGTTTTCCGCGCCACCTGTCACAGCACGTCGGCGGCTTCGTCATCGCCCGCGGCCGGCTCGACGAGCTGGTGCCGGTGGAAAACGCCGCCATGCCCGA
>DAONCJ010000430.1:0-3979 GCA_035401985.1 Burkholderiaceae bacterium
CCACAGCGCGAGCAGGCCGGCCCGAGGCGGCGATAGGCGTTGTATGGCTGATAGGGGTGGCTCATGCAGGCGTCTCCGGGTCAATGACCCGCGCATCGTTGGCGCGGACCTCGGACGTCAATCTGCAAGACGCATGCCACCGTGCAAAACGCCCGCCAGCGGGGCGTCAGCGGTTCAGGTGGAACCGTTTTGGGTGCGGCCGAGCCGGGCTGCACCAAGGTCGGGCGGCAGTGTCGGGCGAGGCAGGGAAGCAACGGCCCCGGTCGATCGGCCGGGGAGTGGCCCGCTCAGGCGGGCAAGACCGGCGCAAACGCGCAGGCCAGGGCGAAGATCAGGTCTCGCGGGCCGCTTCGAGATAGGACACCAGCTTGGCGCTGGTCTGACGCAGCCGCTCGGACAGCAGCTGGACGAGCTTGAGCAGGATCTTGTTGCCGACCTTGGCTTCGTCGGATAGCACCAGCATCAGCGCATCGCGGGTGAGCACGGCAATGCGGGAGTGCTCGAGCGTGACACACGAAGCAAAGCGCGGTTCGCCATCGAACATCGACATCTCGCCCAGCGCATGGCCGGCGTGAGCCACGGCGATCCGGGACGGGTAGTTGTATCGATTGCGGCGCAGCACATCGACCATGCCGGTCATCAGCAGCATCATGAAGTCGCCGGTCTCGCCCTCGGAGATGACAGTCACCCCCGGCGGCGCCTCATAGACGTACATGAAGGCGCCGAGCTTGCGCGTCTCGTCGATGTCCAGACCCGAAAACAGGGGCGTCTTGGACATCAGGGTGTGGATCTCGTCGGAGAACTCGCTGGCCCGTCCAACGGGCCGCAAACCCATGGCAAGCAGCCGCTCGTGCGGTGTTTGTCGGGGGCTGACCGGCCGTCCGGCAGCCGAAGCACCGGTGGCCGCTGGCGCCTGTGCCGTTGCCTGCGGGGAATCCATATACCACCTCCTGAGACTCGCGTCGCGATCTTATAGCATGGAATGCTGTACCGGGATCCGGTCCGGCGGCGCCCCCATCCCGTCCGGCCGCTATTCGGCCGCTGACAGGCGACGACCGCGCACCGATGCCGCCAGATGCTCCAGTGTGGCCACGGTGTCCTCCCAGCCGATGCAGCCATCGGTGACGCTCTGACCGTATGTGAGCGCCTTGCCCGGCACCAGATCCTGGCGGCCGGCGACCAGATGGCTTTCAACCATCACACCAAAGATGCGCATGTCGCCGGCGGCGACCTGCTCGCCGACATTGCGCAGCACGGGCACCTGATTTTCCGGCTTCTTCTGGCTGTTGCCGTGGCTGGCGTCGATCATCAGCCGGCAGGCCAGCGCAGCGCCCGCAGCCTCCTTGCAGGCGGCATCGACCGCGGCCGCATCGTAATTGGGCGCCTTGCCGCCGCGCAGGATGACGTGGCAGTCCTCGTTGCCGTTGGTCGACACGATCGCCGAATGCCCGCCCTTGGTGACCGACAGGAAATGGTGCGGCTGGGAGGCCGCCTTGATCGCGTCGAAGGCGATCCGCAGGCTGCCATCGGTGCCGTTCTTGAATCCGACCGGACAGCTCAGACCGCTGGCCAGTTCCCGATGCACCTGCGACTCGGTCGTGCGCGCGCCGATGGCGCCCCAGGCGATCAGGTCAGCGATGTACTGGGGCGTGATCATGTCCAGGTACTCGGTGCCGGCTGGCAGGCCCAGTTCATTGATCTCCAGCAGCAGCTGGCGCGCCAGGCGCAGACCCTTGTTGATCTGGAAGCTGTTGTCCAGATCCGGGTCGTTGATCAGGCCCTTCCAGCCGACCGTGGTGCGCGGCTTCTCGAAATAGACCCGCATCACGATCTCGAGGTCGTCGCTCAGGCGATCGCGCTCGACGACCAGGCGCCGCGCGTATTCCATCGCCGCGGTCGTGTCGTGGATCGAACAGGGCCCGACCACCACCAGCAGCCGGTCGTCCATGCCATGCAGGATCCGGTGCGTCGCCTGGCGGGATTCGAAGGTGACCTTGGAAGCCCGTTCGCCGCAGGGAAACTCGCGCAGCAGATGCGAAGGAGGCGCGAGTTCCTTGATCTCGCGGATACGTACGTCGTCGGTGGTCGGTGGCATCGGGATCCTCGAACGGGGCTTTTGAATCGAATCGGCAGGGGCATGTGCCAAAAACAAAACCGCCGGCTGGAGGCCGGCGGTCTGGGAGGTCTGGTGCGGGGCTGAACTAACTGCGCGTGCGCTCCGAACCTCTCCCACCGCCGGCGGGAAGATCAAAGCAATAAAAATAAAACGCGTGGTTCAGCGGGTGCATTCGACCATTTTATGTCGCCACCGTCACTGCCGCAAGGCTGGATGCGAATCCCGCCACTGCCGTGGGTCCTCGGGCAGCCCCCTCCCGAGATGTTGTGCAAATGGATCACAGGCGAACATCCCCGCAGTCACGGCGATTGCCCAACCATCGGATCAACCGATAGCATTCAAACGCAACCCTTTATCGAGCCGTGCTTCGGCCACGCAGCCGAGTTTCTGCCGCTCGCGATGCCGATCAGCGTGCCGGGCGCCACCCGGTGTATGCAGCGTCGACGGGCAAGGCGCCCGTCCGCACCGGAGAACGTTCATGTCCAGCTTGATCCTTCGGCATCTGTCGGGCAGCAAGGCCAACCAGGAGTCTGTGTTCACTGACGACGAGTTGGCCGCTCCCATCACCCTGGGCCGTGATCCGGCCAATCGCCTGAGCTTCGCCGAGGCCGATGACGCCGCGAGCCGCCATCATGCGCGTCTGGAACGCACAGCCGAGGGTCACCGGGTGATCGACCTCAACAGCGCCAATGGGCTGTTCCTCAACGGTGCACGGGTGGCCGGCGAATCGGTCGTGCGCCATGGCGACATCCTTCAGTTCGGCAAAGGCGGCCCCGAACTGTCAGTGAAGCTCGATCCCCCGCCGGTCGACCAGCCGAAGGCGACTCGGGTCGTGGCCGACTACACGCCAAAGGCGACCCGTGAAGTCGGCCCGGCAGGCGGCGCAACGATCCCGGGCGCGGTCACAGAGCCCGGAGCATCCGCGGGACGCGTCGGGCGGGCGACCGTGGAGCGGATGATTGGCGAAGAGAAACAGCGAAGCTCGCGAAGCGTCCTGAATGCCGTGGCGGCAGTGCTGGCCGTCGCGTTTGCGCTAGGCGCCTGGCAATACTATGAATCCCGCAAGCGTGACGAGGAGGCGGAAAAGCAGCGGGTCGCGCTGGAAGCGCAGCGCAAGGAGGCTGAGAAGCGGGCAGCTGAACTGCAGGCCCGTGCGAACCTGGCGGGAAACGTCAAGCAATCGTATGCGGCTGCGACGGTATATCTCGAAGTTGCCTGGCGGTTGACGGCGACCCAGACCGGCAAGCAGATCTACCATGGACGGGTCAACTTCGAAGACAAGGGCAAGCTGCCCGCCTACATCAAGCTGGAGAACGGCAGTTTCGAACCCCTGCTGGTGCTCGACGACACCAGCGGTGCAAAGCCGATTTCTGGCACGCACACCGGCAGCGGATTCGTGGTTTCCGACAACGGGCTGATACTGACCAACCGGCACGTTGCCGCGGCCTGGTACTCGACCTTTGACCTCGAGTTTCCCGGTGTCGTGGTCAAGCTCGAGAACGGAAAACTCAAACCGACCGGAATCATCGAGCAGGCGACCACCGACACCCTGAGGCGCTGGGTGCCGGCGCGCAGCCAGTTCTTCAATACCCAGAGCGTTTCCGACAATCGCACGGTCACTGGCAAGGTTGACGCGATGATGGTCACCTTCCCGAACAGCAAGCTGCGGGTCCCGGCCACGCTGGGGACGATTTCACCCGAGCACGACGTGGCACTGGTCAAGATCGACGCGGCTGCCGGCAACCTAAAAAAGGTTGAGCTGCGTGACAGCTATGACACGCTCAAGTCCGGAGACCAGATCGTAGTGCTTGGCTACCCCGGGGTTTCGGCAAAATCCTATGTCATCACCAAGTCACAGGACAT
>DAONCJ010000431.1:0-3976 GCA_035401985.1 Burkholderiaceae bacterium
GCTCCTCCGGCGCCGAGTGGTCGAACTCCGCGAACAGCCCGGCCGGGCTCTTTCCGAGCGTGTTGACGAGCACATTCAGGCGACCGCGGTGGGCCATGCCGATCACGATCTCCTGCACGCCCTTCTGGCCGGCACGCTGCACCAGCTCGTCCATCGCGGCGATGAAGCTCTCGCCGCCTTCGAGCGAGAAGCGCTTCTGGCCGACATACCGGGTGTGCAGGTACTTCTCGATGCCTTCGGCGGCAGTCAGCTTCTCGAGGATGCGCTTGCGCTTTTCAGGCGAATAGCTGGCGCGCGCGCGGGTCGATTCAAGCCGCTCCTGGATCCAGCGCTTCTGGGCCGGATCGGACATGTACATGAACTCGGCACCGATCGTGCCGCAGTAGGTTTCGCGCAGCGCCCGCAGGATGTCGCGCAGGGGCGCCTGCTCGAAACCGAAATAGGTGTTGCTCGCCGAATAAATGTTGGCGTGATCGCCTTCGCTGAAATCGTAGAACGCCGGTTCGAGCTCGGGGATCTGCGGCCGTTCCTGGCGCTTGAGCGGATCGAGATCGGCCCACAGCGAACCCAGGAAGCGGTAGGCCGCCACCAGCTGCTGAACGTACACCTGCTTTCGCGCGGTCGTCGCGTCACCGCCCATGACCCGCGGCTGCAGCGTGCCGTCCTTGGCCCGCTCGGCGAAGCTCTGCACGATCGGCGCATGCGCGACATCGCGCGTCTGCGGGTTGCCATCGGCCGCCGGCACATGCTGGAGGTTGTCGAAATATTCGCGCCACTGCTCCGGGACGGAGCCAGGGTTGTTGAGGTAGCTCTCATACAGCTCCTCCACATAGGGCGCGTTGCCGCCGAACAGATACGAGTTCGACTGGAATGCTTTCATCATGGCGCTTCACCTTTCTTGACGAGCTTCTCGTCAAAGATGCTCGGTCGCCGGATGAGCGAACGCTCGATCAGCGGCGGCCGACGACCGCATTCCGGCTTCCGGATAAGCGGTTCGAGTCCTCTGGCAGTGACAGGAATGTTTAGTTCATAGGCACGTTCGAGCGAATCGACGAGTTTATCACCCGAAATCATGAGCCGCTGAACGGCCCCTCGGGTGTGGTGGTGCGCAGACAGCCCCTGACTGCGCGGCCCGGGCACCGGCCCGGCGCGCAGCCCGGGTCATCACCCGGGGGAGGCCATGGCACGCGACATTTTTCACGAATGCCCGCCACCTGCGCCCCTACCGTAGGCATCAGCAAGAGGGGCCAGCCCTGCGCCCCCGCCCGGAGAACCGATGCCATGTCGCGCGCACTGTTTGATGCCCTGTCTGACCGCCTGATCTTCCTGAGCCCCGAGGGCAAGCTGCTGTTCGCCAACGCGGCCGGCCGCGAGGCCCTGCAGGAACAGCTGGCCGGCATCGAACGGTGCAAGGCGCTCAACCACACGCTGCACGACGTCCGCGAAGGCATCCGCCAGGTGCCCCTCGAGCTGACACTCGAACTGCTGAACACCGCCGGCAAGCAGACCCTTCAGGGCAAGCTGACCCATGCGCCCAACGGCCGCGACCTGGTGCTGGTGCTGCCCGATGCAATGGGCGAAGCCGAGATCCGCACCACCATCGACAGCTTCATCGATCTGGTGCGCACGCAGCTGAAAGACCCGCTGCGCGACCTGCAGCGCCGCTGCGCCAGCCTGAACGACGACGAGTCCGCCGAAGCGCGCACGGCCGAACTGGCCGGAGAAATGAGCGTCAAGCTGGGCAAGCTGCTCGACCTGGTGGAAGTCCTCGGACGCGACGCGCTGATCGGCGAGGACCGCGTGCTGCTGTCGCCGCTGATGCGCGGCCTGCTCGAGGAAGCCCAGCCGCTGGCGGCACGCCACCGGATCAACGTGGTGACCAGCGGCCTGGCCGCCGACATGGCGCCGATCTACGGCAGCCAGGACTGGCTGCGCCGCGCCCTTGCCGAGTGCATCGACAACGCCTATCGCCATTCACGTGAGGACTGCGGTCCCGATGCCCAGATCACCGTCGAGGTGCGCGCCCGTCAGGAGCCCGAACATGTCCTGCTGCAGATCATCAACCAGGGCGCCTGTCCGTTCGGACTGGCCGATGGCCGGGCCGTGCCCTTCATCGCCGGCGCGACTGACGCGAGCGGCATGCGAGCCAGCCGTCCGACGGCGGGCGGCCTGTCGACCGGCAGGCCCGGGACGTCGGCAAAACCCGGCACGCCGGGCAAGGCGGGCCCACCCGGGGGCCTGCGAATCGGGCTGGCCCTGGCTCAGAAGATCGTCGAACTGCATGGCGGGCACCTGCGGTTTCAGCGCAATGACGACGACATGACCGAAGTGCGCATCGAACTGCCGACGGGCGGCTCGCGGCGCCGCAATGAACAGCTCGCCACGCTGCAGGCGCAGCGCTACGCCGAAGACCTCGCCAGCCTGCTGGCGCGCCGCAAGACCGTCGCCGTGCCGGCCAAGATCTGACCCCTGAAAGCCCACCATGAAGCGCATCCTGATCGTCGAAGACCAGTCCGATATCCGCCAGCTGATCCGCACCACGCTGGAGTTCGACGACTACGAGATCTTCGAGGCCGACAACGGCCCGCGCGGCCTGCAGATGGCCCTGGCCATGCGTCCGGCCCTCGTGCTGCTCGATGTGATGATGCCCGGCGAACTGGACGGCTACCAGGTGTGCGAGCGGATCAAGCGCGATCCGGCCACCAGCCTCACCCGGGTGGTGCTGCTGACCGCCCGCGGCCAGCGCGCCGACCTGGAACAGGGCAAGAAGGCCGGCTGCGACAGCTATCTGATCAAGCCCTTCAGCCCCCTGGCCCTGATCGACCTGCTCGACAAGCTGCTCGCCGATCCCCAGGAAAACTGAGCCATGGACACCTCGCCCGCTGCGGTGATCGAAGGCGCCGCCGACAGCCGCCCCGCTGCCCGCCGACCCGCCAGCCTGATGTGGCAGCTCGGACTGCTGTTTGCCATGGCCGTCCTGCTCTCGTCGGCATTGGCCGCCACATTGGCGCTTTCGCATTTCAAGCAGCACATGCTGCAGTCCATCGAAAGCCAGGTCAGCGCCGTCGCGCAGAGCGCCGCCAACAGCGCCCGCAGCGCGGTGCGCGCCAACGACATCGAATCGCTCGGGCGTGTGCTCTCGGACCTGCTGCGCGTGCCCGGCATCGACTCGATCACCCTGCTCGATCCCGCGGGCCGCCCGCTGATCGGGGCCGAGTGGTCTCGCGACCTCGAGACCGGCGCGCGCAGCCTCGCGATCCGCAAGGACCTGCCCCGCGTGGCGGTTCCGAGCCGCAACGAATCGCTGGTCGACTCCTGGTGGGACGGCTCGCCGGCCGCCTCCAGCGCCTGGGAACCGCTCCACGTCAATGGCGACCGGTACTGGGCCAACGTGCGTGCCGATCTGACAGAGCCGGCGCGAGCGCTGCGTGGCGCGCTTTACCAGGTCAGCGCATGGGTCGCGGTGTCCTGCGCGCTCTGCTTCGCCCTGCTGTTCCTGTTCCTGCGCCGTTCGCTGCGCCCCCTGGTCGAAATCGCCCGCTTTGCCGGCCGCATGCAACTGCAGGGCGGCGAGCAGATACAGGTTCGCGCCAGTTCCCGCGAGGTGGCGCGCCTGGCCCAGGCACTGAACCAGATGGCGGGCAACCTGAAGGCCCAGTACGAAACGATCGAGCGCCACGACGCCGAAATGAGCTCGGTGCTGAACACGACGGCCGACGGCATCATCGGGGTCGATGAAAGCGGCCACGTGACGCTGACCAATGAATCGACCACTAGCCTGTTCGGCTGGGATCGGACACGGGCCATCGGACGCCCGGTCGATTGCGTGCTGCCAGGTTTGGACAAGGAGCGGATCGAGTCGCTGCTGGCAGAGGCTATGTATACCGGCGGTCGCGGCACGCGCACCGTGCGCTTCGAGTTCAAGGGCTCGCGCAACGGCGATGTGCTGTTCCCGGTCGAGGTGGCCCTGTCGGAA
>DAONCJ010000432.1:0-3973 GCA_035401985.1 Burkholderiaceae bacterium
CCAGGCCTTGTTGCCGACGATCATGTGGCCCATCGAGTTGGCTTCCCACCAGCCCGGCGCGTAGTAGTACTTGGCCACCTTGACGAAGCCCAGCTTCTCATCGTCGAACGGGCCGATCCACTCGGCCGCATCGATCGCGCCTTTTTCGAGCGACGGATAGATGTCGCCGGCGGCGATCTGCTGCGGCACGACGCCCAGGCGCGTCAGGATGGCTCCCGCCACGCCGCCGACCCGGAACTTCAGGCCCTTCAGGTCTTCGACCGTCTTGACCTCCTTGCGGAACCAGCCACCCATCTGCGTGCCGGTGTTGCCATAGGCGATGGCCACGCAGTCATAGGCCTTCAGGAAGTCGTTGAACATCTGCTCGCCACCGCCGTGATACCACCAGGCGTTCTGCTGGCGCTGGTTCATGCCGAAGGGCAGCACGGTGCCGAAGGCGAAGGCCGGATTCTTGCCGAAGTAGTAGTACATCGCGGTCTGGCCGGCTTCGACGGTGCCGGCCTGGACGGCGTCGAGCACCTGCAGTCCGGGCACGATCTCGCCGGATGCGAAGTTGCTGATCCGGAACTTTCCGCCGGTGAGCTCGCCCACGCGCTTGGCGACGAACTCGGCCGCGCCCCACAGCGTGTCCAGGCTCTTGGGAAAGCTGGAGGCCAGACGCCAGCGGACATCGGGCAGGGTTTGCGCGATGGCCGGAGCGGTACCGGTGGCGAGAATGGCGGCCATCCCGCCGTGCGTGACGAAAGCTCGACGCTGCATGCGTGTGTCTCCAGAGTTCTTCGAAGAAGGAGCTGGCGGACCACCCTTTGCGGACCGCGCGGCACGGCATTATGCCGCCGCTGGCGGATCGCCGCGCCGCTCGCGCCGACTTATTGCGCCTGTCCTGCCTCGTCGCCGGCGTCATAGGGAACGGCGCCCCGCCTGATCTCGGCCATGTCCAGATTGCGGACCTGGCTCAGCAGATCGGTCAGCGCCCCCTTGGGCAATGCACCGGCCTGCTCGAAGACCAGCACCTGTTCGCGGAACACCATCAGCGTGGGAATCGAGCGCACACGGAAGTGGGCCGAAAGCGCCTGCTCCTCGTCGGTGTTCACCTTGGCAAAGGTGATGTCGGCGTTCTCGTCGGCGACCTGTTCGAAGACAGGCGCGAAGCCCAGGCAGGGGCCGCACCAGGGGGCCCAGAAGTCGACGACGACAATGTCGCTGTCGCTGATGGTGCGGTCGAATTCCTCGGCGGTGAGGGCTTGAACGGTCATGGGCATCTCCCGAAGAGGGTGAGGGCGCGCGGGCCCGGGATGGGCCGTCTCGCCAGCCGCATTGTGCCGCCGTCCCCGCCCGCGCGTCTGTGGTCGGCTTGCCGGCAGCGCGGATATCGTGCCAGGTGACGCGCCAGGTGACGCGCCTGCCCCGGCGCCGCCTTCACACCGCTTCGAGCGCCAGCAGTTCCGCCACCGTCTGCCGCCGCCGGATCACCCGCGCCTGTCCGCCGTCGACCAGCACTTCGGCAATCAGCGGACGGCTGTTGTAGTTGCTCGACATCGACGCGCCGTAGGCCCCGGCATCGTGGAACACCATCAGGTCGCCCACGCGCGCCTCGGGCAGTTCGCGGCTCAGCACCACGCCGCCTTCGCCCTGCGTGAACACATCGCCCGATTCGCACAAGGGCCCCGCGACCACGGTCGGGCGCATGTCGCGCGTTGCGCCGTCCGCCGCCAGCACGCTGATGCCGTGGTGGCTGCCGTACATCGACGGGCGCATCAGGTCGTTGAAGCCCGCGTCGACCAGCGCGAAGAAGTTGCCGCCCATCTGCTTGGTCGCCCGCACCTGCGCCAGCAGCACGCCGGATTCGGCCACCAGGAAGCGTCCCGGCTCGATCTCCAGGTGCACCGGATGGCCCAGGCGCTGCGCGATCTCGCGACGTGCTGCGTCCCACAGGCCGAAGTAGTGCGCGGTGTCGATGCGCGGTTCGCCCTCGCGATACGGGATCGACAGCCCGCCGCCCGCCGAGATCGCGTGAATCGGCATGTCGAGCCGGGCCACCATGTCGACCATCGCATGGCAGACCTGCTCGAGGTGCCCGTAGTCCACGCCCGAGCCGATGTGCATGTGCAGGCCCTGCAGGGCAAGCCCGTACTGCCGGATGGCGGCCAGCGCCTGCGCCAGGTCGGCATGCCAGATGCCGTGCTTGCTGTGCTCGCCGCCGGTGTTGGTCTTGTTGCTGTGGCCGTGTCCGAATCCCGGGTTGATCCGCAGCCAGACACGATGGCCCGGCGCACGCGCGCCCAGCTGACGCAGCATGTCGATGGATCCGGCATTGACGGGAATGTCTTCGGCGATCACACGGGCGAGCGTCGGCTCGTCGATCAGATCGGCGGTGAACACGATGCCCGGGGGTGCCGCCGACTGTTGCCGAGCGCCCGAGGCACCGGTTGCACCCGGCGCATCCGATGTCCCTGTCCCGTTCGAAGCCCCTGTCCCATCCCCGCGCCGCGACGTGAATCCCGCCGCCAGCGCCCGCTCGATCTCGCCCAGCGAGACCGCGTCGACCACCACGCCCTGCTCGCGCATCAGACGCAGCAGGTGGATGTTGGAGTTGGCCTTCTGCGCGAAGCGGACGGTGTCGAAGGCGGCCAGTTCGGCGATGCGCGAACGGATGGTTGCGGCGTCGTACACCCACAGCGGCGTGCCATGGGTCTGCGCCAGCTGGCGCAGCAGATCGGGAGCGAACGGATTCATCGGAAGCAGCGCCAGAAAAGAGAGCGGACGACCATGCTGCCGGAATCAGTCCATGCAGACAAATACTGCATTGTGGCAAGTCCATGCACTATTGATATGCTCTAAGGATGCAGCTCACCCACCGGCAGATCGAGGTGTTTCGCGCCGTCATGGCCACCGGCCAGGTCACCCGGGCGGCGATGCTGCTGCACACCTCGCAGCCCACGGTCAGCCGCGAACTGGCCCGGCTCGAGCAGGTGCTGAAGATGACGCTGTTCGAGCGTGTCCGCGGCCGGCTGCAGCCCACCGCGCGGGCGCTGGCCCTGCATGAAGAGGTCGAGCGTTCATTCGTCGGCCTCGAGCGCATCGCCGCCACCGCCCAGGCGCTGCGCCAGTTCGCCCATGCCCGCCTGACGGTCGCCTGCCTGCCGGCCCTCGCCCATGCGCTGCTGCCGCAGGCCACGCGCCTCTTCCTTGCGGCGCATGGCGAGGCGCAGGTGTCGGTCACCCCTCATGAGTCGCCCCTGCTCGAACAGGCGCTGACCGAGCAGCGCTTCGATCTGGGCCTGAGCGAGCGCCGTGAAGCCCCGCCCGCCACCGCGCGGCGCCTGCTGCTGCGGGCCGATGAAGTGGCGGTGCTTCCGGGCGGACATCCGCTGGCCGGAAAGCGTGTGCTCAGGCCGCGCGACTTTGCCGGCCTGCCCTTCATCAGCCTGGCGCCGACCGATCCCTATCGACAGCAGGTCGACGCCATCTTCGAGCAGCAGGGCGTGCAGCGGCAGATGACCGTCGAGACCGGCAGTGCGGTGTCGGTGTGCGAGATGGTGCGCCAGGGGGTCGGCGTGGCCATCGTCAATCCGCTCACGGCACTGGCCATGAGTGGTGACGAACTGGTGATCCGCCCGATCTCCGAGCCCATTCCCTTCGAGGTGGCGCTGGTGGTGCCGCAGCTGCGCTCGGCCAGTCCGCTGCGCGAGGCGTTCGAGCGTTCGCTGGTCCAGGCGGCGGCCGCGCTGGTGAAGCGGCTGCATCGCCCGCTCTGAAACCGCCCCCACCGGGCTGGCGGTATGCTCACGCAAAGGCCTGAGCGGCCCAACCTCGTGAGGAGACATCATGCCCACCCATCCCAACCCGTATCGGCAGGGCCTGGACCGCAACCCCGCCAATCATGTGCCGCTGACCCCGACGAGCCTGGTGCAATGGTCAGCCGATGTCTATCCCGAGCGCTGCGCCGTCATCCATGGGCGCATCCGGCGCA
>DAONCJ010000433.1:0-3973 GCA_035401985.1 Burkholderiaceae bacterium
ACCGACCAGATCGCGGCGCTGGATGCGGCCAAGGCGCGTGAACTCATCCGCGCCCAGTCGAGCGACTTTGCCGCCTACCGTTCCCGGCTGGCTGATGGCGCACGCGACGTCCGTGGCGCCAAGGCCGGTCAGAGTGCCAGCGGCGCGGTGGGTGCCCAGGTGGATGACAAGAGCGCGGGCGCTGCCAACCAGGATCAGCTCAAGCTGTCCAAGTCCGCCACGGCCGCCGCTGCCGGCACCGCCAAGGCTGGTGCCTCGGCTGCCGTCGGCCAGAATGCGGCCGAGCAGACGGTGGCGCGCGATGCGGCCCTCAAGGAGTCCGCCTCCCGGGTCAAGGAACTCGAAAAGAACGTCTCCGATCTCCAGAAGCTGCTCGATCTCAAGAACAAGCAGCTGGCCGATCTGCAAAAGCAGGCCGAGGACGCCAAGGCCGGCGGCAAGGCCGCGGCCGGCGTGCTTGCCAAGCCCGAAGCCGCCAAGGCGGCTGCGGTCGAGCCGACCCGGCCTGAACCTGTCAAGGCCGACGCGCCCAAGGCAGTCGAGCCGGTCGCCCAGGCGCCCAAGGCCGATGCACCGAAGCTCGAGGGTCCCAAGGCCGACGCCGTCAAGGCGGACGCGCCCAAGACCGAACCTGCACCTGTCGCCGCTGCGACCGAACCGGCGCCCCGAGTGGAACCGGCACCGGCTGCCAAGGTGGAGGCTCCCAAGGCCGCCGTCCCGGCTCCTGCAGCCCCTCAGGCCAGCTTCGCCGACGACCTGATGTCCAATCCGCTGATGCTGCCCGGGCTGGGCGCCATCCTGGCATTGGGCGCCGGCTACGGCTGGTACGCCATGCGGCGGCGCAAGAAGGTCGAGAAGTTCGAAGACAGCCTGATCGCAGCCGACGGAATTGCGGCCAATTCGCTGTTCGGCTCCACCGGCGGCCAGAGCGTCGACACCAGCAGTGCCTTCGCCTCGGCGACCAAGGACAGCGGTGTCGATGTGCATGCCACCGAGGTCGACCCGATCGCCGAAGCCGAGGTCTACATCGCCTATGGGCGTGAAGCCCAGGCCGAGGAAATCCTGCGCGAGGCGCTGCGCAAGCAGCCCGAACGCCAGGCCATCCGCGCCAAGCTGCTCGAGATCTATTCGGGTCGCAAGGATGTCACCTCGTACGGTGCGCTGGCTGCCGAAATGCATGGCATGACCGGCGGGCAGAACGAGGAATGGCCCAAGGTCATGACCATGGGTCTGGCAATCGACCCCACCAATGCGCTGTACTCCGGACGCGAGGCAGAGGCCCCCGCGGGCGACTTGGCGGCTGTCGCTCAGCCCGCCCCGGCCGAGCTGACTGAACCGCCCGCCGACGCGCTGCTGGACGATGTGGCCGAGCCGTTCGTTCCCGCGGCTCCCAAGCTCGCTGCCGTGCATTCCTTCGCCGAAACCGTGCCGATGGACCCGGCTGAGATCAGCGCGAAGGACCATGACGAGCACGAGATCCCGGCACTCGATTTCGATCTCGAACTCGACACGACCATCGGCAAGGCCGGCGAAAAGCTGGTCTCGTCACGCGATCCGGCAGACGACGAGGCGCGCTCGGATCTGGCGCGTGCCGTCGAAGGGCGGTTCGATCTGCCCGATCTCGATCTCGACATGGACGCCCCGGCCAAGCCGACCGAGAAGGCACGTGCCAATTCGTTCGGCGAGGACGAGTTCAACATCGATCTGCCGGCGCTCGAGGGCATCAGCAAGATCTCCCCGGCCGACCATGGTGGCGGTCAGGCAGTCGCCGAGAAGATCAGCGCGGACCTGGATCTGTCGGCCATCGGCCTGGATCTCGAACCCGCCGGGGCTCCGGCCTCGACCTCGGCTCCGGACGGTGTGCGCTGGCAGGAAATGGCCACCAAGCTCGATCTTGCCTCGGCGTACGAAGAGATCGGTGACAAGGAGGGCGCGCGCGAACTGCTTGACGAAGTGGTCAAGGGTGGCGACAACGACCAGCAGCAGAAGGCTCGGGCCATGCTCGCCAAAATCGCCTGATCGACTCGATCGATCAGCTCCCGGGGAAGCCTTGCTTCCCCGTTTTCTTTTGGGTCCCCGGCCTTGACTGCTGAGCCCGGCCTGCAGCGCATCGCGCTGCGCATTGCCTATGACGGCGCGTCCTTCCAGGGCTGGCAGACCCAGCCGCAGGGGCGGGCGGTTCAGGACGTGCTCGAAGGGGCGCTCGCCACGGTGGCCGGGCACCCGGTGGCGACCATCTGCGCTGGCCGCACCGACGCGGGGGTTCATGCCCTGGCGCAGGTCGTTCATTTCGACACCGCCGCGAGCCGGCCCGAGACCGCATGGACCCGCGGCGTCAACGCCAACCTGCCGGTCGGCGTCGCCGTGCAGCAGATGTGCAGGGTCGACGCCGCGTTTCACGCCCGCTTTGGCGCCAGCCAGCGGCGCTACCGTTACCTGATCTGGCGCAGCGCCACCCGGCACCCGCTGTGGGCGGGTCGGGCTGCCTGGATTCATCGTCCGCTCGATGCGAGCGCGATGCGCGAGGCGGCAGCCCACCTGACGGGGCAGCACGATTTCAGCGCCTTCCGATCGTCCCAGTGCCAGGCGCGCTCGCCCGTGCGCACGCTGAGCCTGTTCGATCTGACCGAGCGCGACGAACTGCTGTGCATCGACGTGCAGGCCAATGCTTTCCTTCATCACATGGTGCGCAACCTGGTCGGGGCGCTCGTGTGGGTCGGCATGGGCAGGCGATCGGCCGATTGGGCAGGGCAGGTGTTGCGCTCACGCGATCGCCGCCAGGCAGCGCCGACCATGCCGGCACAAGGCTTGTACCTGACCGGGGTAGAGTACGGGCTGCCCCATGACCTCGGCTGCTGGCCTGCGTTGTCGGTGCCCTGACGCCCTAATTGACTGTTCGTCCGCCTTGAGTTCTGTTCCCTCCGTTGTGCGCACCCGGATCAAGTTCTGCGGCTTCGTGCGGCCCTCCGATGTCGATGACGCGGTGGCGCTTGGGGTCGATGCGATCGGCTTCGTGTTCTATCCGCGCAGCCCGCGCGCGCTCGACGCCGACCAGGCGGCAGCGCTCAGGCGGCGGCTGCCGTCCTGGGTCAGCGCGGTCGGCCTCTTCGTCAACGAGAACGCCGCGACGGTGCGCCAGATCAGCGCCGCTGTGGGTCTGGACGTGATCCAGTTCCATGGCGATGAAAGCCCGGGGCAATGCCGCGAAGGGCTCACGCCCGGCACCCCATACTGGCGGGCTGTGCGCATGCGTTCTCCGGACGATTTGTTAGAATCTTCGCTTCGATTCGATGATGCGGAGGCCTTTCTTCTGGACGCCTTCAGCGATGCCTTCGGCGGTACAGGCACCCGTTTCGACTGGTCCTGGATACCGGCCGCCCGCAAGGCGCCGCTGATCCTGTCGGGCGGGCTCGATGAGCACAGCGTCGCCCAGGCAATCCGGCAGGTCTCTCCCACCATGGTCGATGTCTCCAGCGGCATCCAGGGCAGCGATGCCCGATGCAAGGACACCGACCGAATGGCCCGTTTCGTCGCGGCAGTCCTGGCTGAGGATGCCCGACGTCTCTCTGAATCACCCGGTAGCGCCTCATGAAACCCTACGACCTCCCCGATGCCCGCGGACACTTCGGCCCCTACGGTGGCATCTTCGTGGCCGAGACCCTCATGCACGCGCTCGAAGAGTTGCGGCTCTGCTATGCGCACTACAAGGACGATCCCGAATTCGTGGCCGAGTTCCACGATGAACTCGAACACTTCGTCGGGCGTCCCAGCCCCATCTACCATGCGCGACGCTGGTCGCAGATGCTCGGTGGCGCCCAGATCTATTTCAAGCGCGAAGACCTCAATCACACCGGGGCGCACAAGATCAACAACACGATCGGCCAGGCGCTGCTGGCGCGCCGGATGGGCAAGCCGCGCGTCATCGCCGAAACCGGCGCCGGGCAGCACGGCGTGGCCACCGCGACCGTGGCTG